>JACQXS010000035.1 GCA_016208615.1 Candidatus Stahliibacteriota bacterium
ATTTACCTTCTGTATCAGAAAAGGTCTGATATATGGTCCCAAAGTTTTTATCTTTGATTTCAATTTCTGCATCTTTAATAGGAGTATCATTAAAATCTGTTACTTTGCCGTATATTTTAATCATTTAACTCCTTTCCACAACATGTCTACTGTTTGAGATGCTGCCTAACTTTAAGTTATTGCTACCTTCAGCATTGCTTTCAGTTGTTTAGTTTTAAATCCCATTTGCTGCATTGCTCCTGATGGGCAGGCTGATGCACACGCACCACAGCCCTTACATAATGCCTTGTTGACTTGTGAAATTCTCTTATTTTCTTTGAGTGTAATTTCAGGTGCCTTGTAAGCACATACAGACTCACATATTCCACACCCTGAACATAAGTCTTCATTCACCGTAGATATAACAGCTTCTGCCTCGTATGTATTTTTTGAAATAATCCTACACGCTCTTGCCGCAGCTGCCTTTGCTTGAGAAATACTCTCATCAATAGTTTTGGGTGAGTGTGCCAGTCCTGCCATAAAAATACCCTCAGTAGCAAAATCAACCGGCCTTAACTTAACATGTGCTTCCAAGAAAAACTTATCCTCATTTAATGGGACTTTCAGCATCTTTGATATATGCGCCGCATTTTTTCTCGGCACGATAGCAGATGCAAGCACCAGCAGCCCAGCTTCTATGACAAGGTTCACTCCTAAAATAGGGTCATTTACTTTTACTATTAGGCCTTTTGTATTTGTAGTTTTCTCTATTCTCGGCTTCCCATCCTTTTCATACCTAATAAATATAATCCCTTCATCCCGTGCCTTCTGATAATATTCTTCCCAAAAGCCGTATGTCCTCATATCCCGATATAAGATGTAGATATTTGCCTTAGGGTTGAGTTCTTTTATTTTAATAGCATTCTTAATTGACTGCTGACAGCATACCCTTGAACAATATGGATGCCCCTCTTCTCTTGACCCTACACATTGAATCATAACAATAGAGTTTTTTAGAGTTAAGACTTTAGACTTTAGACTTGAGACTTTAGAGTTAAGAGTTAAGAGTTTTTCAAGTTCAAGTTGAGTTATGACCCTTTCGTCATTTCCATACAAATACTCTTTTGGCTTTTCTTCCTCTGCCCCGGTAGCCACAATAACAATACCATGCTCAATTTCCGTTTTCAGATTTCCATTTTCTGTATTTATTGTTGTTTTGTAATTCCCAATATAGCCATCTATGTTTTCAATCTCTACTCCTTTATAGCATTTAATTTTTGGATGTTTCTCTATTTTATCAATTAACGAGGCAAGATACTTTTGCACTTCCTGTCCTTGTATAGTATAATAAAGATTCCTCAAATTACCACCCAAATTATCTTCCTTTTCAACAAGTGTGACCTCATATCCTTGGTCAGCAATTGAAAGAGCGGCAACCATACCGGTGAGTCCACCCCCTATAACTAATGCTTTTTGTATCACGGGTAGTTCTATCCTTGGTAATGGCTCTAATAAAGTTGACTTAGCTACTGCCATTCTAACTAAATCTTTTGCTTTTTTTGTAGCTCTTGGGGGCTCATTCAAATGTACCCAACTACACTGGTCCCTGATATTTGCCATTTCAAATAGTTGTGGATTAAGTTCCCCTTCGCGCAAAGTCTCTTGAAATAATGGCTCATGTGTCCTTGGTGAGCAAGATGCAACAACTACTCTATTAAGCGAATACTTTTTTATCATCTGTTTTATCTTTTGTTGTGTATCCTGCGAACAAGTAAATAGATTATGTTCCGTATAAACTACATTGGGTAAAGTTTTTGCATACTCTATAACCTCCGGCACATTTACAATCCCACCTATATTTATTCCACAGTGACACACAAATACACCAATTCGGGGCTTCTCACCTATTATATCTCTTTCTGGTGGATATACTTTTTCAACTACCTCTGTACCTCTGACTTCTGAAAGCAATTCAGCTGCCAAGCCTGCTGCCCCGGATGCCTGCATTACTGTTTCTGGTATATCTTTTGGATTAGACACTACTCCACAAGCAAATATACCATCACGAGTAGTTTGCATAGGATAGAAGTCAAATGTTTTTAAGTAATTATACTTGTTTAACCTAATTTTAAGTTTGTCAGAAATATCTATAACTTCCTTAATCGGTCTAAATCCAATTGCTAAAATCACCATATTAAATTCTTGAAAGGCAAGTTTGCCGTCTTCCGTAGTATAATAGACTATCAAATTCCCATCTTTCTCATTTGGACTTTTAGTGTAATTTTGTGTCTTAGTGCTTTCGTGGCAATGTATTTGGTTTTTGAGCTTTGGACTTTGGATTTTGATGATTACATCACTGCGTTTGACATTTGGATTTTTAGCTGATATTTTATCTATTCTTGACCTAATAAACTTAACTCCATACTCTTTTTGTGCCCTTTCATAGTATTTATCAAAATCTTTTCCCTGTGCCCGCATATCCATATAGAATATAGTGGACTCAATATCTTTTATATGCTCTTTGGCAATGATAGCTTCCTTAATTGAATGCATACAACAAACGCCGGAACAATAAGGAGCATCTACCTCAGGACTATTATCCCTTGACCCCACGCATTGAATAAAAGCAATCTTTTTTGGCTCTTTACCATCAGAAGGCCGTAATATATGTCCTTGATAAGGACCAGAAGGAGATAGTATGCGTTCAAATTCAGCTGAGGTTAAGACATTAGGATATTTCTTGTATCCAAGAGAATGTTTAATTGATGGGTCAAATAAGTCATATCCTGGTGCTGTTACAATAGCTCCGACATTTAGATTTAATAGCTCTTCCTTTTGGTCAAAGTCTATGGCTTCTGATTCACAAAATTCTTGGCATATCTTGCATTCTCCTGTTTGTAAATGAACGCAGTGTTCTTTGTCAATAGTAGCGTAATTAGGTACTGCCTGAGGAAATGGAATATAGATTGCTGACCTATCACGCAACCCTCTATCAAATTCAGATAGAATAGGAAGGGGCTTATTTTTTGTAATCTGCTCCATTTTTATATGTTTAGTTGGACAAACAAAATAACACGCCCCACAAGTCTGACATATAGATGATTGAATATCAAAAGCTGGCACTACCTTACGCTTACTTCCTCTATAACTAAAACCGATTGCTTCTTTGCCCATTCTTTCACGGCACATCCTAACACAAAGCCCACAAAGCAGACAATCCTCATTCTTGGGTTTAATTCTTGTTTTTTCAACCCCTAATTCGTGAGCGATATGCTTAACTTCATCAGCATCCGGACACCTTGCTAATAGTAGTTCAGCCATTATCTTACGCGTCCTTTTTACTCGGTCAGTATCAGTTTGAACAATAAGTCCTTCTTGGGCAGGATAAGTACAGGAAGCTTGAATATAACTCTGCCGCCCTTTTGAGGTAATACCTCCTTGATGTAGTTCTACTAAACAGAGCCGGCATGCACCGTATGGGGGTAGTGCCTTATGAGAGCATAAAGCAGGTATTTTTATACCTAATTGCTGTGCAGATTTAAGGATAGTTGTCTTTTCAGCTACTTCAACCTTTTGACCATTGATAGTTAAATTTATCATCTTGTACCTCCGTTTTTGATATTTATTCCTTATAAAGCATAAAAAGTCAAGAAAAAAGTCTTTTTTATTTGACAGATTCAAGATTTGAAGTATAGATATTACAAAAGGGGGAGGGAATATGAGATATTTTGTTTGTTTTGTAATATTGGTTGTTGGTTTTGGCACAATAGATGCACAAGAATTCCCTATTTCTATTGCTACCGGGGACCAAATAAATCCCGATGTTGCTTGGGATGGCACTAACTTTTGGGTTGTCTGGGCAGGTAGTGGAGGAGTTCATGGAGCAAAAGTCACACCGCAAGGACAAGTAGATACAGTAATTCTTTTTGACTACAATGGTCTTATGCCTGCAATAGCATTTGGAGACAGTGAAGGTTGTGTATCTTTTATTACCCCCGGCATTGAATACTATTACGATATTAAATTTTGCACATTTGGGAGTCGTGGGCAGATAATAACCAGTGGAACTATACCCAGCTATCCGTCCTACCAAGAAAGTTACGGTTGGCTCTTTGGAAGCAATAAAACGCCTATATCGGCATTTGGCAGAAATAATTTCTTTTTGTTCACACGAGGCTGGTGGGACTATCCTACTGAAGGTTGGGCAGGATGTAGAGTATTTGGTGTGGATGATGATACCGCTATTAATATAACACCTCCGTATCAGTGGTGGTATGGACATGCACTTAATCTTACAGGAATTTGGAATAGCAATAAATTTTTAGCAGTTTGGACTCAAAATCCATGCGATACATTTGTATTTGGAGTAGTAGGTGCTTTTGTTGATGATAGTTTAATAGAGCAAGGACTTGATACTTTAGAATTTAAAATACGCGGAGATGAGGAATTTCCATCGGGAATATTTCACCCTTGGGAGACACGAAGGGGTACTGAACTTGCCTATAGTGGTAGCCGATATTTGTTGATTTCAGAGACAGGGAAGGAGTATCATACTACTTCCAAAATTTGGTTTGATGTGCTTTCAGATAGTGGATTGCCAATTGATTCTTTGCCTACAATAATAGACAATGGTGATTCTGTGAATCAGACATATCCCACCTGCACATATAAAGATAATAAGTTTTACGCTGTGTGGCAATATTCAAAAGCTAATTGGACTTACTTGTATGGAATTGAGGTAGATACACTTGGTCAAATTGGCTTTTCCTCTAAATTACCGGGTTTCTCTAATAAAATACAGCCCTCTATTACAACTGGTGGAGATAAATTATTTCTTGTTTGGGCAGACGATAGGAATGGTAATTTTGATATCTATGGAATGCTGATGGATTCGCTGTCTATAGAGGAAAGTGAGGACACGGCATACCGTGTCCCTACATTTTTAAGATGTGAGCCCAATCCTTTTATTCAAAAGACAATTATAGAGTTTAGAGTTAAGAGTTAAAAGAGTTGCAATTAAAGATTTATGACCTTAGTGGTAGAGTAGTTAAAACATTTAACCCGTCAACTAATCAGCCATTTAATCAAGTTATATGGAATGCTACCGGTGATAAAGGTAATAAAGTGCTACCTGGGGTATATTTCTGTAAATTAGGAACTGAAAAAGAGTATAAAGTTGCGAAACTCATATTGCTAAAATAGATTCCTGACAAAGTCTACCGCCTTATCCAATAAATTAGTCCCCTTCTTAATAAAATGATTGATATAACAAATAAAGTTGACATCTCTACGAATATAAAGTAAATAATGTTAAGAATGCCAACTCTTAAAGCTTCAGTTATTATACCTACTTGCAACCGCGCACATATATTAAGCCATTGTCTTAATTATCTTGTCCATCAGACTACAAAAGATTATGAAATAATAGTAATAGATGATGCTTCTCAAGATGCAACTCCTCAATTGAACGCAAAACTCAAATCTCAAATCTCAAATCTTAAGTATATTAGATTGAATATTCGGGTGGGACCTTATGAAGCACGGAATATTGGGATAAAAGAGGCAAAAGGAGAGGTTATCATTTTTTTAGACTCAGATGTAATTGTACATAAGCGGTTTGTCCAAGACCATATACAGATACACGAGCGAAATAAAAACATCTATGTCCAAGGAATGGTTAAACATATACGCTCTATGGGACAGGTGGATTTTAGATTCTATTATCCCAATGCTTTATGTATAGGCACTTTTATTACCCAAAATGTGAGCGTTCGAAAAGAATGGATAGATAGGATAGGTGGATTTGAATCCTTTGGCAGCAAAATGGGGTATAAGGATGTGGATATGGGATTGAGGTTGCGGCAAATTGGTATCCGTGGAGTGCATGCAATTTTAAGCTGTAAAGCTTATCATATAGATGGTAATCCGGCTAATACTAATTTACAAGATTACTTTCTAAAACACCAAGAAAGGGGGCGGAATGCAGTCTTTTTTCTTGAAAAAAAAAAAAAAAAAGGTGAAAGAAGCTCGAAGTAAAATGAAAAATGCAAAATGAGAGCAATATGAAGCCCAAAGCATCTGTTATTATCGCTACTTATAATAGAAAAGAGTTATTGAGATATTGTTTAGAAAGATTATTAAATCAAACTACCCCTGACTATGAGATAATTGTTGTAGATGATGGCTCAACTGATAATACATCAGAACTTAATGAAATTAAAAGAGTCCGCTATTTTAGGAACGCTAATCAAATGGGCCAACCCTTTTCGCGGAACAAGGGCATAAGAGAGGCGAATGGAGAAATAATCATATTTGTAGATTCAGATGTAATGGTGGGTAGGAAATTTATTGAAGACCATATTTCTTTACATAAGATAGGGGAGAGGCTAATAGTTCAAGGATTGGTGCGTCATATTAAACATCCCAAAGATGCGGGTGCATTCTCATTAAGAATAGATGGCTTTTCTCGTGTGGGACTGGTAACTCAAAATGTGTCTATCGAGAAAACAATGGAACGGTTTAAGACTTCATTTCAAAAGAAATATCAATGGTCTAAGAACATTGTTTATTTGGGAAATAAATATAATAAGCGATTTATACCATCGAAGAGAGTGCTTACTATTTCAAGGTTTTTGCAACTTTCAAGGTGGGCTGAAAAAGACAGGGCGGTGAAATTTCTTGTCTCTAATATGGATTTCCCGATATTCTTCATCACTCCTATGCTTAAAGAGATTATGAAATACCATTACCGGGCAAAAGGAATGTTGGAGGCGATTGAACTTCTAAATGAAAAGTCCAAAACCTAACAGAGTTTTATTCTTAAGTAACTGCTATGGCGAAGATAGGTCTGCGGCACTTATTGCAAGCAAGATAAGAGAATTAGTCCCTAATATTAGTCCCATAGGTATGTCTCTTATATCAAATGGTGCGGAATATGAAAAAAGAGGTATTTCTGTATTAATGAAAAACAAAACTCCACCTTCGGGAGGATTTACAAGGAGCTTATCTGCACTAATGAAAGATGTGCCATATTTTTATATCCCTATTAGGTATTTAATTGAACTCAAAAGAATAAGGCATAAAGTAAAAGAGGCAATAGTAGTAGGTGATGTATTTCTTTTAGTCCTTGGCTGGCTTGGGTTACACAGGAAAATGGTCTTTTTAGCACCTGCCAAATCAGATTACCAAGTACCGCATTCTAAATTAGAGAAATTATTGATGCGTAAAATGGCTATACAAGTATTTACACACGATGAGCTTACTGCAATTAATTTAAGAAAAGAAGGTGTGTTAGCGTTATTTTTAGGCAACCCAATGGTTGATGGACTTTGTGAAATCCCAAATCCTCCCGCGAATGCGGGATCCCGAAAAAAGCGGGACAAATCCCAAATCCCAAAATCCAAAAACTTTATTGGTATTTTACCGGGCTCAAGGAATGAGGGATATAAGAATTTTTTGAAAATACTATTAGTAGTCCAACGGGTATGTGAATTACGAGAGGATATAAGCTTTATATCTGCAATCCCGGCAACAATTAATTTACAGAAATTAGTAACTTTTGCACAAAAAGAGGGATGGATGTATGAATCTCAATCCTTATTGAAAGGTAAAGCGAAGGTCTTACTTTTATACGATGCTTTTGTTGATGTAGTTGCACATTCAGATATTATCATTGGATTAGCAGGGACGGCAAATGAACAGGCAGCCGCATTAGGTAAGCCAATAGTTTCATTTGTAGGGTGTGGGGCGCAGACTTCGTAAAGTTTTAATCTTTGGCAACATGGGGATAGGGAATTTGATAATGTTCATCCCCACTATAAAATCCTTCAGGAACTATTTCCCAAGTGCTTTATTCTTTCTGGTAACTTACAAGAATCACCTGCCTATATTTAAGGAACTGCTATTACAGTTCAATCTGATTGATGAATTTATTGCTTTTGATGGCAGGTATGCGAGCATTGCGGAAAGGATAGAATACATAAAGAGAATAAGAAATGAGCAATTTGATATGAGTATAAAAAACTTCCTTATAGGTATCAATTTCATAATAGGATTGCCAAAAATTCCTTATCGCATAGGCCATATTTCGTCTCCTGATTTCCCAATGAGGGGAAATTGGATGCTTAATTATCCCGTAGAACTGCTAAAAGATGAACACGAAATAAGTCGAAATATCAAACTCTTCTACGCCATATCAAATAAGACAAATCGTATAGGTATGCAAATAGGAGTATCAGGAGCAAATGATTGGAAGGAATGGGATGTATTAAAGTTTGGCGAATTGGCGAATAAATTAATCTCCCAATATGGGGTAAAAGTTGTGCTTCTGGGAGATGAAAAAGCAATAGAAAAGGGCAAAATGATAGAAAATATTTCAAATGGACAGGTACTAAATTTAATAAACAAGACAAGCATAATAGAGACAGCAGAAATAATAAAAAGATGTAAATTGTTTATTTCTAATGATAGTGGGCTTATGTGGGTAGCACAAGCAGTTGGGACGCCGGTTGTAGCTATTTACGGTCCTACGGATTATAGAAGAACAGGACCGATTGGACTGCAAGATAAGATAATAAGCAAATCATTGCCTTGTAGTCCTTGTTATAAATCACCAATAGATTATGTAAAGGTAGCAAGATGTAAAAATAGAGAATGCCTCGCCTCTATTACTACGCAAGAGGTAATGAATGGGATAACGAGTTTAACCAATAGACATTAGACCATAGACCTAAAAATCCCAAATCCCAAATCAAAAAGAGAAAACCTAAATACTCTGCCACAAAGTCACCAAGACACTAGGGCACACTAAAAGAGAAAACCCAAATCCCAACTCCAAATCCCAAATTCAGCCGGAGGCTGATGAGCATCAGGCTCAAAATCCCTAACCCCTAACCCCTAACCTCTAACCCCTTTTCTTAATTTCCTGCTTGACAAAATCAAAATAGATATTAACATCAGGATGATGAACAGTGAGAGTGTAGCGAGCAACATCAGGAATGTAGCAGTCGACAGTGAGAGTGTAGCGAGCAACATCGGGAATGTAGCAGTCGACAGTAAGAGTGTAGCGAGCAACATCGGGAATGTAGCAGTCGACAGTGAGAGTGTAGCGAGCAACATAG
>JACQXS010000050.1 GCA_016208615.1 Candidatus Stahliibacteriota bacterium
ATCAAAATGCAAAAATCAAAGTTCAAATAAATGTCAAAGTCCAAATATCAAAGAAGTTATTCCCTTTTTGTCATTTGGATTTCATTTGACATTTGAGTTTATGCCTTTGAACTTTTACAATATATATCTTGTCAAGTCTTTATCTTTCACTATATTTTGGAGTCTCTTTTTCACATATTCTGCATCAATTATAATTTTCTTACTATTTACCGGTAATTCAAATAAATAATCTTCCAGCAAAGTAGACATAATAGTCTGCAATCTTCTTGCCCCTATATTCTCTGCGGTATCATTTACATAACTTGCATTTTCTGCTATCTCGGTCAATGCATCGTCCGTAAATTCAATCTCTACCTTCTCTGTTGCAAACAGAGCTTTATATTGCTTAACTAATGCATTTTCAGGTTCTGTTAAAATACACCTAAGATTATCCTTTGTCAAGTTTTTTAATTCAACTCTTATAGGAAATCTGCCCTGAAGCTCCGGAATTAAGTCAGATGGCTTACTGGAAGTAAAAGCCCCAGCAGCAAAAAATAAAATATGTTCCGTATTCACTATGCCATATTTAGTCATCACCGCACTGCCCTCTACAATTGGCAGTAAATCCCGCTGTACCCCTGACCGTGAAACATCGGGCCCCACCCTTTCACTGCTGCCTACGATTTTATCTATTTCATCCAGAAAAATAATCCCACAATTCTCTGCTCTGTATTTTGCATCTTGCACTATATCATCCATATCAACAAGCTTTTGTACTTCTTGGTGGAGCAAAATTTGCCTCGCTTCATCTACTGACACTTTTCTCTTTTTGCGTTGCTTGGGTATCATAGAACTTACCATTTCGTGTAGCGATGAATCAAGGTCCCCAAACCCTAATGGCGAAAAAACCTCCATCATAGGGAAAGCTTGCATCTCAATAGTCAATTCAATCTGTCGCTTATTTAATTTACCTTCTTTAAGCATCTTTTTTAACTTTTCACGCGATGGGGATGAATTATCCTTTTTTGACGAAGGTAGTAAAAGGTCAACTAATCTCTCTTCTGTGGCGGATTCTGCCTTACCCTTTACGAGTTCAAGTTTCTCGCTCCGTACCATATTAACTGATATATTCATTAAGTCGCGTACCATAGATTCAACATCCCTACCTACATACCCGACCTCCGTGTACTTTGAAGCTTCTACTTTTATAAATGGCGCCCCTACAAGACCAGCCATCCGACGCGCTATTTCAGTCTTTCCTACGCCGGTTGGTCCAATAAGTATTATATTTGCAGGCATAATATTAGCTTTAATTTTTGACCTCACCTTTTCACGCCTCCACCTATTCCTTATAGCTATAGCCACAGACCTTTTAGCATCATTCTGACTTATGATATAGCGGTCTAATTCTTTTACTATTTGTGGTGGAGTAAGAGGTTTAACCTCAAGTTGCTTTGGCTTCATAATACTTCTACTAAACAAGGGGATACCCCTTGTTTGCAACCCCAAGGACGAGCCCGCCAGAGCGGGCTACAATCCCAATACAGTAATGTTAGCATTTGTATAAATACATATAGATGCAGCGGTGCGAATTGATTCTTCTGCTATTTCTTTGGCACTCAAATTAGTATATTTAACCAGTGTGCGCGCACAAGCAAGAGCATACCCATTTCCTGAGCCCAGTGCTACTATGCCATCATCCGGCTCTATTATATCGCCATTTCCCGATACTATATAAGCGTGTTCATGATTGAGTATGGCAATCATAGCTTCAAGCCGTCTCAAAATCCTATCCGTCCGCCACTCTTTTGTCAGCTCTACTACGGCACGCTCCAGATTGCCATGATATTCTTCAAGCTTAGACTCAAATTTAGCAAATAAAGTCAGAGCATCCGCAACACCACCCGAAAAGCCGACCAATACTTTTTCATTGTAAAGCTTGCGTATCTTACATGCTTTTTGTTTCATTATCGTATTGTCAAAACTAACCTGTCCATCACCTGATATAGCAGCTTCTCCCCGTATCCTTATCCCCAATATAGTTGTAGCACGAATAGACATAATCTAAAATCCTAAAAAGCTAATAAGCTAATCCCTATTTCACTACGGCAAACTTCTTAAACCTGACTAAACTTTTGTTATTATCTTTGACTTCCACTCTACAAAGATAAACGCCACTTGGCATATCAGGAAGCAATACATCCTGGTAATTAGTTTTACCAACCTTACCTTGGCACTCTCCTACTATTTCAGCCGCCAAATTTATTATCTTTATATCCACTGAATTTACATCACCGCTAAAATATCTTATCCATCCTTTATCCCTTATTGGATTAGGATAGACATAAAAACTATGCGTCAAAAAGGCATCTATTGAAGAAGAGGATATTGGCAGCAGATTCTCGTATATCCCATTATTAGAAGGTAAGCGATGAATAGAGGGCCAAGGTAAAATCCCATACTTCCCTATGCTCCATGCATAAAGTTTGCCATCATCACATCCCGTAAAAATCTCGCCTATTCCATCTTGATTTAAATCCACCAGCACCGGAGTTGAATAAATTTCACCACCAACAGTTAATGGAAAGTCGGGTAGTATATTACCTGTATTTGTAAAGCCAAGTAGCTTACCATCCGGTGAACTAATAATAATTTCAGCAAGCCCATCATTATTTATATCTCCTATCACAGGTGAAGTTTGGAATCCCTTACTCGCACCTGTATTAACAGGGAAGCCAGGCACATTAGCACCATTACTATTAAGCACATAAATCTTATTCCCCGCCGCTATTATTATGTCTAATAATGAATCACCATCTATATCTGCTAATGCTGGTGAAGAATAAAAAGCAGTGTCATCCAAAGTACGCTTCCATAAAATTGTATCTTTATCACTAACACAATAAACTTCTCTGCCACCTGTATTGACAATGATTTCAACTCTACCATCACGATTTATATCACCTACCACAGGCGAACTTGTTGTCGGCAAAAGTCCTTCCTCAATCTCAGTCCACAATGTATCGCCCGTCGGGTTTAGGGTCCATAATTTACCATCCAGTGCAGTGGCATAAATTGTACGGCTCACAGAATCCCATACCGGCGTCCCCCATATCCATTCGTACAAGTCTTTTGTCCAAAGTATATCACCATTACCATTAAAGCAACGCAATTTGCCATCATTTGAGCCAAGCAATATTTCATCCCTGCCATCTAAATTAATATCCGCCAGCAGCGGAGCACCAAAAATTTCTCCATCCGTTATATGGTATTTAGTGATTAACCGATTACCATTTATATCCCAGGCACACAAATTGCCCTCTACTTTGGCAAAAGTATCTGCTTTAGTTATGGAGTTCTTATCTAAAACAATGGGCTTATTCTCTTTGCCATAAATTACACCCCAAACTACAAATGGTGCAGCTACTATATCTAAAATACCATTACCATCTATATCTCCTATGCCGCAAGAAGAGAAAAGATTCGTCCCAAACCTTCTGTATTGGTCAATTCGCGTTGTATCGGACCATAAAAGCATACCATCAGATCTATGAACCAAAACTACTCCTCCAACAAAGGAAGTATCACTACCATCAATAACATCACCCGTATCTATCACCGTAGAGACTATAATTAAACTATCCCCACGAGTAGCTATTTTAGGTGAATTAATATCAAATATACCACAATGAACAGGAAACCCAGGATACTTCATATCAAATTTAAGTGAAAAGTTCATTATCGTAGCCGGCTCACTAATGCTATTAATAGAAATATGTGTAAATGACCCGGAATTATCATTTGTATTGGGTAAGGTATGAGATGTAAATTCAGCTAAATTACCCTTGTAAAATACATCATACCGCGAACCATAAAATAGTGCTTCAAAATCTGTTGCCAGCCACCAGAAAGTTTCAAAATCCTGTACCCCATCCGCTTCCTCCATATCTACACCTTTTGGACTACCAGCATTTATTTTATTCTTTGCCGAATCTTGGGCTATCTTATCCAAATCTATATGCCAGATGGCAAGCCCACCTTTACCCGAATCAGGTGGCAGACCCCAATCATAATAGCCCATAAATGAAGTAAGCATCCCATCCTTCCAAACACGCACACCCGTAGAATCAGTGTACCACATATCATATTTATCTTCGGCATCAAAGGTATAAGTAATAGTATCTGACGAAACACATACAAATCGCTCCTCTATGAGAAAATATTCGCCCGTGTTTATAGGCACTTTGTAAATTTTAGGAGTTGTTGTTATAGTAGTATCCTGCCCGCATCTCATAGAAATGGATAAATTGCTACTATCTTGGGTAAGTTCTATCGGCGCTATAAAGCCAAGTTTCTCGCTGCTCCACGCACCTATTGAGGAAGGTAATAAACCATTTAGATTCCAATTACCCGTGCCCATCAATTCCCATCCTCCCATCCCAATAGTCTTTCCATCCGTATCATACAAGTCAGGCAACCCGAGTTGGTGCCCCATTTCGTGGCACAATCCACCAGCAAGATAGCCAGGCATAGCATCTTGGAAGGCGGTTTCAGAATACAATATACCATCTGCAATTGGCACTGTGCCATTATCCACCCAGATAGGGGTATTAAAATAACCATCTATCCCCGCTATAAAGCAATCAGGCATATCGTATGGCGAGTCACCAAAATAATCAGTCTGCCACGATGCACCCGCATGAAAAACAATTACTCCACCTGATTCACGGGCATATTTGGAAAAGTCAATCCCAGGACTCTGCTGGTCGCACAGAGTAACAGCATCACGAAATAAGGTCATTATGCCACGCATGTAATTATATGGGTCGCCATAATAGGTAAGTTTATGCGGCAACTGATAACAAGCACTATCTTCATCGGGCACAACTTTATATTCTATCCATACCTTATGCTCCGACACATCCCACCAATAATTGTGCATAAATTCACATATGTGTTCAAAATAGCGTTTTGTATGCGGCGGGTCAAAGTAAAGACCATGATAACCACGATTATCCCTAATTGAGTCAAAGGGTGTATCCCAAATAGATTGATAAACATTCCGATACCCAGTAGTCGTAGACCCAAGCGAATCGTATGGAAACTCATTACGGTCTATGTCCATTAAGCCATTTCCCGTAGTAAAGGTATCAGCATCCTGTTGAAACTCTACTCTCATCGCAAGAATATAAACAGTATCTATTTTACCCTTGAGGTCGCCCCTCCCTTTAAGCAAATTGCGAGTTGAGGGACGAGAAATATAGTTCTTAAGCTCAGGTTGCTCCAGAAATAGTTTATCAAATTTCTCCTGGGTAGTCTTTGCCCTCTTGACTCCTATTTCCTTCAATCGCTTAATGTATTGGACTTCACTCGCATAGGTCGCACCTCTCGCAGATAAAATAGAAAATACTAAAACCCCAAGTAATATAGTCCATCTAATATAAGAAAATTTACGCATCTTTCACCTCTCCCTTTGAATAATGTTTAATCCTTCCTTTTATCCAATCCCAATCCGGATTAGAATGATTAAAGAAACTTTTAAAGTTATCCTTAAGCCATTCATAATAATCGTCCTCAGTATATTTGCAAAAAGTCTCAATAAGTATTTCAATAGGAATGTCTTTTGGTATTTCAATCCCTTCCATTTTATCCTCTAAAAACTCTTTAACTACTTCCCTATCTAGCATCTCAATCCTCCCCTTTCCCATTCGGTCTTTTTATATGGTTGTTAGATATATTCATATTTTCGGACATACTTTCTTATTTTAAAAATCCACAAATAGTACCAACTAAATCAGAAAAATTTCCAATACCATCAAGGTGTTCATAGTTATTTAATACATATAGTCCACCACTTAATTTAACATCATCAATAATGAGCTGAACTTCCGTAGATTTTACTGTTTTTCTAACAGCTCCACCTTGACTAAACTTATCAAAATCACGATTTCTTGCCCAATCAAAAGTAACAAAGCCATATTTTATTACTATGTTTTCTTTTGTAAAAATAACAGTGTATTTGTCTTTACCATATTTTGCGTTCAATACATTTTGATCCATTAAAAATAAATGAGACAAAAACTGACCAATTCTTTCTCTGGTCGTTCCTTTTGCGGATAGAATAAAAGCTTTTTGGGTTTTATTGAAATTCTCTTTGTTAATTATTACAATGTCGCTATCAAAATTTTTAACATGGTTAGTGTTTTTTCTTACAATGCATAGCGATTTAGTAATATAAGCAATAATATTATCTTCCATTTTGTTATTTGTTACTAAATAATTTAATTTATTTTCCTCAAAATAAGTATTTAACAAATACACAATGGCCTCTTCTACTAACTTACCCAATATAGAATCTTTACTTGATTTTGATTGTCTTGCTACATCATCGGTTATATTCCTATTAAATTTTTGGGCATATTTTTCGGCATACTTGTTGGCATCAGGAAAAGTAAAATACGAGTTTAAATTTATCCCAACTATTAAACTACCTTTTGTTGCTACATATTTTTTAAATCTACCCTCGATATAGTTCTTATGAATCAAATCTACCATAAAAACTCCTTTTTATAAAAGCGTAAGTTGTATAGAAATATCTTTCAAATTCTTTTCTGCCAGTATACAGTATTCCCGACAATTATCAATATAAATATACCTTCTTTTCGTTTTTGTAGATACTACTGCAACCGTTCCTGTCCCCCCAAAAGGGTCTAATACTATATTATCAATATATGAATAAAATTTTACTAACCGATAGATGAGTTTTTCTGGAAATGGAGCAGGATGTCCTTTGGGTTGTGTTTGTGGTTTAATATCCCAAAATGAATTTGAAAATTCAATGAATTCATTTTTTGTTATATCTATCTTTTCCGGGTCTCCGTCTAATTTTTTTTGTTCCTTACTAAATACTAATACAAATTCATATGGTTGAACAACATAAGGGTTTGATGGTGATTTCCAAGAACCCCAAGCGGTTCTTTTTGAAATCGCTTGTTTATACCATAATATATCTCCCCGCATAATATAGCCAAATTTTCTCATTTGATTAACTACATCAACAAAAAGAGGTTGATATTGTCCATCCGCAGTGACACTTGGTACATTTATGCAAATCCGTCCACCCTTAACCAATACACGATAACATTCAATCCATACTTGTTCAAGCCAATCTAAATAATCTTGGTATGGCATTTTATCATAGTGATTTTCGTAGGACTTACCAACATTATAAGGTGGTGAAGTAACTATTAGATGAACAAAATTTGACGGCATAGATTTCATAACCTCTATACAATCTCCACATATTACTTTATCAATGAAATTTGTCTCTGCCTTTACAAAAATTTCCTTATGAGGAATTGTTTGATATGTAGTTACTAGTTCTTGCATTAGTTATAAATTAAAGTCGACAATTTCATTTAGAAATTCTCTACATAATAATACCCTTTATCTTACTCTACTAATTCTACTAACAAATATAATGAAGTCAAGTAAATTCTACATAGCACAAATCCTTGTTAATCAGATTTCATTGTCCCGCCAAGTCGGGATTGGAGTTTATCCCCGACATCCGTCGGGGGCTTTGCTCCAACTTCTGCTTTAAGTTGCTTTGGCATTAGTTCAATAGCATATCTTAAAGCAGTGCGTGGCATTCTATTTTTATTTCTTGCAACATAATCAAATACTTCTTTTTGATGTTGTTTGCTTGCTTCTTTTAGGAGCCAGCCATACCCTTTTTGCACCATATCATCCTTATCTAATAATAATTGGTCAGCTATAGCAAAAATCTCTACCAAGAATTTACCCTTTTTAGTGGGAATAATAAGCGATACTGCGGATGCTCTTTTTAGCCAGCGGTTAGATGATTTGGACCAATTATTTAATTCTTTAATCTGTATTGGATATTTTTCTACAAAAGCTCCCACAGTATGGTTGCAAAAGCCATCACATTTAGCCCAATTATTGATATACTTTTCTATCCATTTTCTAAATATCTTAATATCTACCGGTTCAAACTGGTCGGCTAATTTAGGCATCCAATTAGAAACAATAAAAGCCTCTTCGCAATAATCTGAAGCCAAAAGCTCTTCGGCGAGAATGAAAATATCCTTTTTGCCCAATCCCTTAACCTCTTGCCAGTATTTTTTAGCTATCATACCTACTATTTTGCTTTTTACACCATAGCATTTGACCGGCTCCTTAAAAAATCGCTGAAAGCTTTGATTAGTCTTTTCCTCGGCATTAACTTTAAGTTCAGCTCTAATTTTTTGAATAATCTTGTTCATCTTATTTTGAACCCAACAACTTTGGGCAAACACACGGGTTCGCTCCTACTACGCTTATGATAAACGGAGGGAGAGGGATTTGAACCCCCGTTCCCCGTTTTGCGGGAAAATCCCGTTTCGAGCGGGACGCCTTAGTCCACTCGGCCATCCCTCCATAGTAAAATTAAATATCTCTGCCATACAAAAGGCGGATGAGCCTCTGGCTCAAAAAATTAAAACTTAACTCCATTGCCACAAAGGCACTACGACACAAAGTTACACAAAAAAATCCAAAATCCCAAACTCAAAATCCCAAGTCAAAAACAGGGCATTATTGATTGATATGAGATTTGACTAACTCCGGTATTTCCATAGGGCTGGTCGCGACAGGTACGCCTACGCTTTCAAATGCTTTAACCTTAGATTCCGCCGTCCCCATTCCCCCGGATATTATAGCCCCAGCATGTCCCATTCTCTTATCTGGTGGTGCAGTACGACCCGCAATAAAGGCAACCACCGGCTTACTCATTTGTTCCTTGATAAAAAGTGCTGCATCCTCCTCATCTGTGCCACCAATTTCGCCCACTAAAACAACAGCATCAGTACCAGTATCAGCTTCAAATAGTGATAGCAGGTCAATAAATGACATCCCAACAATAGGGTCGCCACCCATACCTATGCAAGTAGATTGTCCCAGTCCTGCACGAGTCAATTGGTCCACTACTTCATATGTCAGAGTTCCGCTTCTTGAAATTACTCCTATTCTACCCGGCATATGAATCCATCCGGGTATTATACCCACTTTGGCTACATCGGGAGTGACTATGCCGGGTGAATTAGGTCCAATAAGCCGTGTATTAGTGCATTTCAAGTAATTGTATATTTTAAGCATCTCTAATGTAGGAATACCTTCTGTGACAACAACAATGAGCTTTATTTTCGTCCCGCTTCCTTCGGGATCTCCGACATCTATAGCTTCGTATATGGCATCAGTGGCAAAGCGTGCCGGCACATACACTACCGATGTGTTCGCATCCGTCTCTTTAACTGCCTCCATTACAGTATTAAATACGGGAATATTATTTACATTTTGTCCACCTTTACCGGGAGTAACTCCGGCAACTACATTAGTTCCATAATCTATCATTTCTTTAGTATGAAAAGCTCCATCCCTACCTGTTATTCCTTGGACACAAACTTTAGTCTTTTTATCCACTAAAATACTCATATTTAGCCCTCCCGTGATTGTTATTTAGCCAATTCAATTGCTTTTTTAACTCCCTCAGTAAATGAAGAAACAAAATGCAACTCTGTTTTAGCTAATATCTCTTTTGCCTTTTCTTGGTTAGTTCCACTTAGTCTTACCACAATAGGATGTGGAATTTCCATTGTCCTGATAGATTCAAGTAGTCCAACTGCTATATCATCGCAACGCGTAATACCGCCAAAGATGTTAATCAATATAGACTTTACATTCTTGTTAGTCAATATTATTTTCATCGCACTTACCACCTTATCAGGAGATGAACTACCTCCGACATCAAGGAAATTAGCCGGTTCACCACCATATAATTTAATAAGGTCCATTGTAGTCATCGCAAGCCCGGCTCCATTGACAATACATCCTACATCGCCATTTTTTAGACTAACATAACTAAGTCCCGATTCTCTTGCCTCTTTCTCAATTGGGTCATCAGCTTTTGTATCCCGCAACCCTGCTAATTCTTTACGAAAAAGAGCATTATCATCTATGTTGATTTTACTGTCACAAGCAAGTAATTTACCCTTATCAGTTACCACAAGCGGGTTAATTTCAGCTAACGAACAGTCGTTCTCTATAAATGCGTGATAGAGCTTATTTATAATATTATCGCACTCAGAACATAGTTTTCGGTTATCGGTTATCGGTGTGCGGTTATCGGTAAATAAAGGAGTAGTTAGCTTATGCAAGTGGTAACTCCTAATGCCAGATAAAGGGTCAATCATTATTTTATTTATCTTTTCTGGTGTCTTTTGTGCCACTTCTTCAATCTCTATTCCACCCGCAGCCGATGTCATAACAGCTATGCGTTTGGAAGAACGGTCAATTATTACTCCTACATAAAGCTCTGTTTTAATATTAATAGCTTCTGTCACCATAATTATTTCTACCGGAAAATCCTTAATCCGCATAGAAAATATATCATTAGCTATTTTCATAGCTTCATCCGGGGACTTGGCAATCTTTATTCCACCCGCCTTACCACGCCCACCTACTTGCACCTGTGCTTTAATGACTACCGGATAGCCAATTAAATTAGATATCTCTTTCGCTTTTTGTGGAGTAGTGCATATTTTCGCCTCCGGTACAGGTATACCATAAGAACTAAATATTTCCCTTGCCTGATATTCATGTATTTTCATATTCCCCCCTATTAAAGTTATAAGCTATAAGGATTAAGAATTAAGCAACTACTAAAAATTTTTCTTGCTTAATTTTTACCACTTAATCCTTACTTCTTAATTATTGCAACTTTATAATGAAGCCGGGTATTGGCAAGTTCAAGAGTAATGAGCGAGCTTCATCTTTTGACTTAAATGGACCAATCCAAACCTTGTGATATTTATCTTCTTTAACAATAATAGGGTCTTTGATTTTTTGTGCTATTAGCGTTGCATTTTCTATTTGCTCAAAACATCCTACTTGTATGAAGTAGAATTTTTGTATCGCTTCAACCCATTTTATTGCCTCTTTTGCTATCTCTGATGTTTTGTAGTCTGTGGCAATTTTTTTATAAATAGAGAGTGCGGGTCTATAATTTTTCTTCGCATAAAAGTGTTGTGCTGTGCTATAAAGTGCATATGGGACGAATTTACTTTCTGGGAATTGGGTAATTATTTTTTCATAAAAGGCAAGGGCATCTTGTGAGTTTTTTTTGAATTTAGCCGCAAAATATAAGAATTCGGGCGTTAAATTTGAATCCGGTGTGCAAAGCAAAAATTGTTCTACCTTTTTGCGTGCAGTTTCAAAGTCTCCATTATTATAGGCTTTAATTGCTTGGGTTCTTAGTTCATCTCCATATGCAGAAGACAGAAGACAGAAGACAGAAAAAAATATGAGAAATTCTAAATCCGAAATCCTAAACTCTAAACAATATCTAAATCCCAAATCCCAAACTTTATTGTTTGGATATTTGAATTTAGTGCTTGGAATTTGTTTAGGATTTAGTGCTTGAGATTTATTATTTGTATTTATTGACATATACTAAATGGTATAGGTACAAAAGTTAAGATAAATATTATTAAGCAGATAAGAGCCGTAAGTTTTTCTCTTCTACTTAATCCTGTTATGTCGTTTAATACTGGTGGATGTCTAATGCCTATAACTATTACAATGAGCAATGCCCATACCAGCCACCCTGGCCAATATACACCTAATATAGCCATTACGGCTATAAATGGTAGACTCACAAATCGTGCTCTGCTTCCCAAAGCTGCATAATTTATATGCCCGCCATCTAATTGCCCAACTGGCAATAGGTTCATAGCCGTGACAAACATTCCTACCCAGCCTGCAAAAGCTATGGGATGTAATGCTAAATCATATCCTATACCTGGTAGTGGTGGAGCAAATAATTTAGTTAATCCCAAAAATATAATAGAATTACCAAGTGTCAATCCGCCTTTAAGTGTAGCTAATAATTCATATCGTGATAGTTTAATCCCTATAATTACAATGGGCAGAGCAACTATAAATCCAGCTATAGGTCCTGCTGCTCCTATTTTAATTAAACTACTTTTGTTAGGGATAGGTGACTTTATGCGTATAACGGCTCCAAATGTGCCGAGCAGAAAAAAAGGTGGTGGCATCGGAATAAAGTAAGGCAGAGTTGCCTTTATTCCCTTAGATTTACAAGCAAAGTAATGACCCAATTCATGTGCAGAAAGTATCAATAAAAGGGTCAAAGAAAATGGAATACCTGAAATTAAATTTTTAGGCTCATTGAATGGATTGCTACCTGCAAGAAAAGTACCTGCTAATGTAGTTGTAAAGCAAGTTGCTATAAACAGAATAAGATTTAACCACGGTCTTACACTTTGAGGTCGTACTTCCTTAACTTCGTGTAGAACCCTCAAATGTAGTTCAACTTGGGACTTTTTTATCTGCTCTGTCTTCTGATTTTTGAGAGTAAGTATAGGAATAAGGTTAAAAGGTTTGAGCCGCTCTTGAATAATTTGATATGCCTGTTCCGCCTCTATAAGCAGTGTGCCGTGTATAATGCGACCTTTATTATTATATGTAATCTCTTCTATACTTATACAATCAGCTACAATACTTTCTAAATCAAGTATTTGCTCATTTTGAGGTTGCACCTCATTCAAATCGTATGTCATTTCTTAATGACGCAGCACACGCATTACAATACTGCATATGAGGGTCAGAATCATTGAAATTAGGATACAAGAGGTAATGGGGAAGAAGAAAGAAAAATTACCCCGCTGTATTCTAATATCGCCTGGTAAGTGGTACATCACTTTCCCAAGACCTGTTTTTTGTAGCACTAACCCTACTGCACCCAGAATAATCAAAATACTACCAATAATTATTAACCATTTACTTATATTCCACATTAAACGATTAAAATCCAAATGTCAAAATCCAAATTCCAAATCAATATCAAAGTTCAAATGTCAAAAAATCTTTTTCGGGTTAGAAGACCCGAACCTACCCTATAAAAAATCTTTTCTTTCTTTTAGCATTTGGATTTTGGATTTCATTTGGCATTTGAGCTTTGGCATTTGAACTTTCTTTGTATCCGCATTCAGGTATACTTTTCTACGATAGATTTACATTTTTCAACTGCTTTCTTTTTATCTTCCATATATTGATGTAATTCATCCAGTTCAGCAGTTAATTCAACATAATGGATATGATTATTGGAGTGGATAATAAGTATTTTTTCGTCTTTTGTTAATTGGAATTTCTCATTCTTACCAATTAGCTCTTCAGAAAGCTTTTCACCTGGTCGTAGTCCTATAAATGAAAATTTAACCTCTTCCGGCTTACCACCGGAGAAAGCAACAAGGTCGCGTGCAATATCTACAATCTTTATTTGCTCTCCCATCTTCAGAATAAATATTTCTCCCCCTTTTCCCATAGCTCCTGCTTCTACAATTAGTTGTCCCGCCTCGGGTAAGGTCATAAAAAACCGCTTAACTTCAGGGTGAGTGATAGTAATAGGTAATCCTGCCTTTATTTGTTGTTTAAATAGGGGTAGGCAGCTACCATTTGAGTCAAGCACATTGCCAAATCTCACTACAACGAAACAAGTTTTTGATTTACTTGAAATAGCTTGAACATACAATTCGCCTATGCGTTTGGAGAGTCCCATAAAGTTTATAGGATTTACAGCTTTATCAGTTGAAATCATAACAAAACTTTCTACCATATATTTAGTCGCCATATCAACAAGTACTTGTGTTCCGAATATATTATTTTTAATCCCTTCTATTACATTTCGCTCTATCATTGGCACATGCTTATAAGCGGCGGCGTGATAAATTATTTGTGGTCCTATGCTTTTTATTATTTCTTCTATTCTTGGTCTATCTTTTATATCTGCCAGCAATGCAGTTATATTTAAGTTAGGGAATTCACGCCTCAAATGTAGCTCTATCCAAAACAAAGGTGTCTCTGCCATATCTAATAATATAAGTTCAGCAGGTTTGAATTTGGCAATTTGACGGCACAGTTCACCTCCAATTGACCCACCTGCCCCTGTTACCATTACTTTTTTGCCAAGTAAGTGTATAGAAATATTTTTACTATCTAACTCTATGGCTTTGCGTCTTAATAAGTCAACAACATCCACTTCCTTAACTTGTGCTATTGATACTGTGCCATCTATTATATCTGCGAGGCCGGGTAGGGTTTTGAACTTTACTTTTGCTTGCTTACACTTATTTACTATTTGCCGTAATTGTTCACCCGAAGCCGAGGGAATAGCGATAATAATTTCTTCTATTCCATATTTCTGTACAAGATGCGGAATATCGGATGTTGTCCCTAATATTCTGATGCCTTGTATAGATTTACCTTGTTTGTCATGAGCATCGTCAACAAATCCTATAGGAATATAGCCTATTTGTGGATTAGTATTCAGTTCTTTCAAAATCATACTTCCTGAATCTCCTGCACCTACTATTAGAATACGAGTTGGACGGGATAAAGTAGATTTAGTCACCACTTCGGCTCGTATTCTTATTAGAACTCTTATACCACATAAGAATAACATTGTAAGTAGCCAATCAATAATAGGAACTGACCTCGGATAGCTTTCTCTTGCCAATGTAAAGACGACAAAAATTATAGATAGAGTAGATACACTTGTAGCTTTTAGAATGTCAAGCAGGTCTTCTATGCTTGCATATCTCCATATTCCTTTATGGAGGTTAAAAAAGTGGAACGCGACTATCTTTATGACTATTACAAAGGGCAAAGTCTTTAAGAAGAGGTCAAAATCATTATGAAAGGTAATGCTTGAGAATCTTAAAACAAATGCTAAATAATATGCTACCCCACCAATAAATATATCCAGCCAATATATTTGTTTCTTTGACATTTATGTATCAAATATCACTTATTATCTAAAAGTCAAGCCAAAAGTCCATATTTTTTTGCTTGACTTATTTATAATAGCTATTATTATAGTAGTGATGAGAGAAAGTGAGAAATAGTGGGTTCAGTATAAGAGTAAAAAGGAGGGGAGATGAGCAGATTGTTTGGCAGTAAAAGTTTAGAGGTATTGGTGATGGCAGGGTGCTTATATTTTGGGCAGATATGGGCTAATAATATAGAAATTGCTAATGTTAGTCTGACTGACCAAGATGTTGTTGCGCATTCTATAATGGTTAAGTTTGATTTATCTTGGGATAATTCGTGGAAATACACTGATACTTGGGATGCCGCATGGGTATTTGTGAAGTTTAAGAAATCTGGCGACCTTATATGGCAGCACGCAACTTTAAGTACCACAGGGCATGTTCCACCCACGGGATGTAGCATTGAGACACCCGCAGATAGTGCGGCAGTTTATGGCAGAGGAGTTTTTATTTACAAAACTGATAATGGTGGTGGGACTAATACTTGGACAGGTGCAAACGCTATTAAAATAAAATGGATGTACGGGACGAATGGAGTGCCTGATGTGGCAACATTAAAAGTAAAGGTGTTCGGCGTAGAGATGGTGCTTATACCGGCGGGTAGCTTTTATGTTGGCGATTACAATGGTGGTAGTGGACCATACAACTGTCTCTATAAATATGGAGCATCCCCGGATGCATCATATCAGATAACTTCAGAGGGTGCAATAACTGTAGGCACCGCAGCTGGTAATCTGTGGTATGATAATGATGGAGGTAACACAGGTGACCGTGGAACTCCTATTCCTGCGGCATATCCCAAGGGCTATAATGCCTATTATTGTATGAAGTATGAAATAAGTCAAGCCCAGTATAGGGATTTCTTGAATTGTCTAACTAATGCCCAAGCAACTAACAGGTTCCCTAATCTATTTAATAGCTGGCGGCATTATATTAAGGTCTATAACACTATCTATGGTTGTGATGCAGATAATGATAATACGCTGGATGAATCTGCTGACGGTGAATGGATAGCTTGCAACTATATAAGCACTAATGATGTTTTGGCATATTTGGACTGGTCAGCTCTGCGACCTATAACTGAATTAGAGTACGAAAAAGCATGTAGAGGTACCGTAGGGGCAGTAGCTTTAGAATATGCTTGGGGAACTGCAAATATAACTGATTGCGGCGCCTATTTATTTGCAGCAACAGAAAGGGAAAGCACTACGGTTGCTCCGGTTGCAAATTACGGTAGATGTAATTGTGCTGCTTCTGTCTCTGACAATGGTCCTGTACGGTGCGGTGTTTTTGCTATCTCTACAAGCAATAGAGTAAGTGCAGGAGCAGGATATACTGGGGTGATGGAATTATCGGGTAATATATGGGAAAGGGTAATAACGGTTGGCAATGGTGAAGGTAGAGCTTTTACCGGAGCGAATGGGGATGGCTATTTGTTAGATAATGGGTTGCATAATGTTACAGGATGGCCTGCTGTTGGAACAGGGACAGGAATAGGAGTAAGAGGAGGTGCTTGGAACATGACGACAACTTACGGTGAGCTTACTGTTGCAGGTCGTTATTATGGTGTATGGACAAGTGCTGATGGACGGGACGCCTCCATAGGTGGCAGGGGTGTACGCCTAAAACCTTAGACGGAAGTCAATGCAAAATGCAAAGTGTAAGATAGACAAAAAACTATGAGAGATACGAAAAGCAATATGAAGTGTGCGAGGGGAAAAAGAAGGAGGTAAAAAGATGAGTAATTCAAAAGCTGGCGTACTTTATAAAGAGATTTCACAACTTAATAACAATGAAAAAATTGTTCTTCTATCCAAATTAATGACGGAAATTGCTACAAATATTAAGAAGGATATAAGGGTTAATTTTTATAACATAAAAGGTGTAGGGAAAGAAATTTGGAAAGATATAGATGCCCAGGAATATGTTAATAAGGAGAGAGAATCATGGGAGTAAAAAGTGTAATTGAAAAGCACAAAAGAATAATGATTGACACTGCTCCAATTATTTACTTCATTGAAGAGCATAAGGATTTTGGAAAAATTACAGATGAGCTATTTAAACTGATAAGAGACAATCCTGACTATCATGCATTTTCATCTGTAATTACACTCATAGAGGTTCTCGCCCAGCCCTTAAAAAGTTTGAGAGAAGATATAGTTGGAAAATATCGGAATTTTCTTCTACATTCAAGTAATTTTACTCTTTATTCTATAGATCCAATAATTACAGAGAAGGCGGCCGAATTAAGGGCACAATATGGAATAAAGATACCAGATGCTATACAATTGGCGGCAGGAATAGAAAACAATGGAACTCTATTTATAACAAATGACAAGGATTTAAAGAAAATAGAAGAAATTGAAATAATAGTCTTGGAAAATTATCTATGAAAAAAGTAATCGGCAAAATAGCAATAGTGGTAGTGCTCCCAGCTTTAGCATTTGCTGATTATCCATTAGCCTATTATGGTGGTCCTGATGATGGGCATTCGGTTGGATTATACGACCAAGGAGTACCGGAACCATCAAGATATGCCGGTGGACCCGATGATGGTTTTGCCTCCGGACTATACGATGCAGGGGTACCGGAGCCAACAAGATTTGCGGGTGGACCCGATGAGGGTTTTGCCTCCGGACTATACGATGCAGGGGTACCGGAGCCAACAAAATTTGCTGGTGGACCCGATGATGGTTTTGCCTCCGGACTATACGATGCAGGAGTACCGGAGCCATCAAGGTATGCGGGTGGTGCGGATGATGGCTATGCCTTTGTTGGGTCTGCTGATATACCTATAGCGATTATTCTTGTTTCATTCACGGGTATAGACTCCGGGGGAATGGTATTTTTGCAATGGGAAACAGAAATGGAAGTTAATGCGGTGGGCTTTAATTTGTATCGTAGCCCAGATAAAGCAGATTATGAAAAAATGGTCTTCGTGCCGGCACGCGGCTCTTTATCTAAATATAGTTGGATTGATACAACGATAGATGGCGGATTTACTTATTGGTATAAATTGCTGACTTTAGATGATGATAAAGTAGAAACCTTTCACGACCCTGTGTCTGGACCAATCCCTGTCAATGTAGCACCGTTCCCTAAGTATTTCTTCTTGAACCAAAATTATCCTAACCCATTTGCTACCACTACTTATATCAAATATGGAGTCCCAAAAGCTACTGATGTTAAGTTTGTAGTCTATAATATACTCGGTCAAAGAGTAGCGGAGCTTATCAATAAGCGACATAAACCGGGCTATTATACATTAAAGTTTAACCCCCTTGAGGTTAAACCTCTGCCGAGTGGGGTCTATTTTTGCAGAATGGAAACAAATAAGTTTATCTCCACAAAAAAGCTGATACTTATGAAATAATATAAGGATATCAAAAATCAAATATTTCAATTAAATACTCTGTTACTAAATCACTAACTTTCACAGCACTCTCCCAAACTTCCGGGTAGCCCCACGAAAGTTCCGTATACTGCTCCGGAACTTCCGTATACTGCTCCGGAACTTCCGGGTACTGCTCCGGAACTTCCGGGTACTGCTCCGGAACTTCCGGGTACTGCTCCGGAACTTCCGTATACTGCTCCGGAACTTCCGTATACTGCTCCGGAACTTCCGGGTACTGCTCCGGAACTTCCGTATACTGCTCTGGAACTTCCGTATAAAGCATACAAAAAGTCTAAAAGTTCAACAAATATAAAAAAAGAGTTAATTTTTATTGACAAGTCATTCTTTACCATTTACTATGTAAGAGCAATGTGGTTTAAGAAGAAAGGACTTACTCCAACTACAAAGCGTGAAGTCCCAGATGGCTTATGGCTTAAATGCGACTCTTGTGGCGAATTACTTTATCGTAAGGAACTTGCCAAAAATCTTTATGTTTGCGAGGGTTGTGGATATCATTTTAGGATAGGGGCACAAAAATATATTGAACTATTGGCGGATGAATTTAATGAATCTAATGATGCTATAAAGCCCACTAATATATTAGGGTTTCCGGAATATGATGAAAAACTAAAATCCGATACCGAGAGTTCTGGTGTTAATGAGTCTATTGTAACAGGCGAGGCAAAGATAGGGCAGCATAAAATAGCCATAGGAGTGATGGAATTTGAATTTATGGCTGGTTCAATGGGGTCGGTATTAGGAGAGCGGGTAAAAGTATTGATTGATTTAGCAATAGAGAAGCGGTTGCCTGTTATTATTGTTAGTGCTTCCGGGGGTGCGAGGATGCAGGAGGGTATAATTTCTTTAATGCAGATGGCAAAGACGGCAAGTGCACTTACTTACTTAGCGGCTGCCAATCTCCCTTATATCTCTATACTCACTAATCCTACTACTGCGGGGGTGATGGCATCATACGCTTCGTTAGGCGATATAATTATTGCAGAACCTCGTGCCTTAATTGGGTTTGCGGGACGGACTTTTTTGCATCTTAAAAGGGGGAGAGATGAGGAAATATTTTCTACTTATTTGTTTATTTATTTTGGGCTGTGAGAGCCAATATAGGACAGCAGGTAAAGTCTATATACAACAGGAGGAGTATGATAAGGCGGCCGAACAATTTAATCTTCAACTTAAACAAACTCCTAATGACCCTGATGCGTGGTGGTGGTTGGGCATGGCATATACATATCAGAAAAAATACGAAGACGCTTGCCAATGTATGGATAAAGTGGCAGAAATAGCACCGGAGAAGCAGGAATTAAAAAAGCAAATCCCTTTCCTTTGGTCCCTGTATTATAGTGCCGGCATAAGTGCATATCAAGAGAAAAGTTGGGAGCTTGCTAAAAATAGATTCACCCAAGCAACTCGCCTTGAGCCGGATTCATTCCAAACATATATGAATCTGGGATTAGTATATGTTTGCTTGGAGCAAGAGGATACTGCAATTGTGTATTACAAAAAGGTAATTGAACTTGACACAAATAATATAGATGCTTATAGGAATTTGGGTATCTATTATATGAAGAAAAAGGAATACGATGAGGCACAAAAGTATTTTAATAAAGTATTGGGATTAAAGCCCAAAGATGCGGATATTTTGTATAGAATTGGCATTGCTTATTATCTTAAAGAAGATTATCCTAATGCGGAAGCCAGTTTTAAGCGTGCTATTGAATGTGACTCTACACTTGAGGATGCGTATTTTAATCTTGGGGCTACTTTAGTTAAGCAAAATAAGTATGACGAATCCATAGAAGTACTTAAAAAGACAATAGAAATTAAGCCCAATGATGTTGAAGCACTACTTCATTTGGGAGGTACTTATCTGCTAACTAAGAAATACGACGCCGCTATTGAAATTTACACTAAAATTATTCAACTTGACCCCGCCAAACGCGAAGCCTACGAAGGCAGAGCCAATGCTTATTGGAAGTTGGGCAAAAAAGCGGAAGCAGAAGCAGATTTAAGAATAGTGAAGGAAATGAAATAATAAATCGTTAAGTTCGTTTGTTTCGTTAAGTTCGTTAATGGGAATTTTAAGCCTTCTATTTATATTTCTTATTTCGGTTGCAGATAATCCTATTATAACACAATATAAAAAGGCAATTAAAACTAACCCTTCTGATGTTCAAGCGTATAAGAATCTGGGACTTGAATATATAAAAGTCAAAAATTGGGACGAAGCAATAAAGTATTTTAAGCGTGGATTAGATATAGTGCCAAAAGAGGTTCAACCTCAAGATGAAGGACTATTATATTGGCTTGGCACTTGTTATTATTTCAAAGAAGATTATTCTCGTGCGGAAGCTACCTTTCTCCGCTCTGTGGAAGCAAATCCTTCTGTAGATGCTTATTTTAATTTAGCTACTGTGTTGGCTCGACAAAAGAAATATAACGAAACAATTAATACTTTTAAGAAGGCACTGGAAGTCAATTTGAGGTTGAACCTCCCCACTGATACACGCATATTATTTCATTTAGCAGGCACTTATCTTGTTATGGGAGAATATCAGTCTGCGATAGATACTTATACCCGAGTTATTGAACTTTTTCCCTCTGACCCGCGTGGCTATGAGGGGCGTGCCAGTGCATATTGGAAGATAGGAAACAATGAGTTGTCAATTGCGGATATTAAAATGGCTAAAGAAGTGAGAAGTGGGTTTAGATTAGGGATAGCTAAACCGCAAGAAAAAAAGGAAGAGAAAAGAGAGGAAAATGAATTCCGCGATATATATACGAGTGACCCCGAAGTATTATATTCAGTGGGCGAGATTCATCAAGCTACAGGTGAATTTGAGTTAGCGGTAAAAACTTTTTCCGCCGCTATACGACTTAATCCGAGACAACCCAAATATTATGATAAGCGTGCAGAAGCTTATAAATCATTAGGCAAAGACAAGGAATCCGCGTCTGACAAAGAGAAAGCAAAAGAATTGAGAAACAAATAAAGGTAGGTGGAAGCATTTTTGTGTAATTTAGTGTTTTGGTGATTTAGTGGCATTGTAGTTAGGTTTAGACTTTATGATAGAAGCACTTTATTATGATAAACTATCAGAAGGAATTGTAAAATGCTTACTTTGTCCACATAGTTGTGTTATTGCTCCGGGTAAAACTGGTATTTGTAGGGCAAGAAAAAATATAGACTCCGTATTATATGCTATCAACTATGGCGAATGCGTTAGTCTATCTATGGACCCTATTGAAAAAAAGCCTTTGAATCACTTCTATCCGGGAAGCCAAATCCTTTCTACTGCTTCTAATTCCTGTAATCTTGCGTGTCCATTTTGCCAGAATGCTAAAATTTCACAATCTAATGCACCAACACAATATATCGCACCAGAAGAGTTAATTGATATGGCAGTGCGTAAAAAGTCTATCGGTATAGCTTATACTTATACAGAACCTTTTACCTGGTATGAGTATGTGCTTGATACTGCTCGCCTTGCACATAAACAAGGACTTAAAAATGTAATCGTTACAAATGGAATGATAAATGAAAAACCCCTGATAGAGCTTTTACCTTATATTGATGCAGCTAATATAGACCTTAAATCAATGGATGCGGCATTTTACAAAAATATACTCCACGGCGAGTTGGAACAAGTCTTAAATACTATACGAATTACAAAAAAACACTGGCATATTGAAATAACTAATCTTATAGTCCCCAACTATAACGATTCAATTGAATTACTCACACAGCTTGTAGATTTTGTTGCCAGTATTGGAATTGATACGCCACTACATTTTTCACGCTACTTCCCACATTATAAGGTTGTTGTACCTCATACTCCTATTGAAACATTGAAAGAAGCATATAGAATAGGCAAAGAAAAATTACACTATGTGTATATAGGAAACGTAGATTTAAATAATGTCGATTTAAACCTTGAACTTTAAACTTTCCTATCTTCATTCCCTTAAAATAGGCGATATTATTCTAATTCTGTGCTTGATTTTTGCAGCCGCAGTTTCATTCTTTGTAATGAGGCAGGAGGGATCCCAAGCAAAATGGTGTATAGTTTCGGTTGATGGCAAGGATGTGTATAAACTTTTGCTCGCAAATAAAAGCCAAGTAAAAATCATTGGACCATTGGGCGAGGCAATAGTTAAAATTCAAGATAATGGAGTAAGAGTAAAAGATTCACCCTGTCCATTAAAAATCTGTATGCATCAAGGAGTAATAAATAAGCCGGGGCAAACTATAGTTTGTGTACCCAATCGCATTATGATAAGAATAATGGGCGAGAAAAAAGAGGTTCTACCTCAAGTAGATGCTATGACTGAGTAATTGTTGACTAAATGTCTGTTCTATTCAGAGTGTTCAACTTGTTGTTAGTTAACGACTACAATTTTCTTTATACTCTCGAATTTATTCGCTATGAACTTACAAAAATATATCCCACTATTATCAGGAGTCCATACTATTTCATAGTAGCCAGCACCTTGTTTAGAATGGACAAGTGTATTCACTAATCTACCTCCTATATCGTAAATATCTACTCTAATCTCCGAACTTACTGGCAATTGGTATAAAACTGTAACCTTTCCATTAGCTATAACCGGTCTTATTGCCATTTTATATTCTGTGGGTGATTTGGATTTCACGCTAAGCTTTCCATTTTTCACTATTATTCCTGTTTCGTTGAGCATAGCTTTTGCTATCCTTATCTGGCTTTCTGCCCCGCCGAAACGGGATTTCCGCTCCGCTTCAACTTGTGCTTCTGATTTTGCTACAATTTGGAGATTCAATAATTCTCCGCCTTCTTTTATTGCTTTTCCACCTGCTAACCCAATTCTAATTTTGCCAGGCAATATATTAGATTCGTATAACCATTCAGAAGGGATTAGCTTTCCTGCTGTGCTTCCTAAAACACTAATTACAGAAGAATCAAACTCAATACTCAAATCACACGAAACTATATCCGTTTCATTTCCCGGCATCATATCAATCAACATAGGTAGAAATACAGTATCACCAACCTGGCAACTAATATCGTTCATAGCAATACTCATATTTGGCTGTATCTCTTCTTCCTTACTTCCCCAATTTCCTGATGGGTCACCATATAGTATAGCTTTGTAATTTTCATCTGTCTTGGTGCTTGTCAAAGGAGCATATACCCTATTGTTAGGTTCAAACTCCCAGTCTCCGGCATCAAAGTGTATAATCTTTCCAACTGAATATTTAAGAATAAGTGTCGCATCATAAGCAGTTATAATACCATTACCTGAGACTTCAGCTGCAACCTGTTCGTCAGGATTTAGAGTATCTATTCCTAACCTATGCCTAAAAACTAATGCCGCATCATGAGCACCAATACAGCTCTCTTTTTGAAGGTTAAACTTTTGTGACGTAACGGTATAGTTAATACGCTCCAGTTCAACAAATGCATAATTACCATTAGTAGGAGTGGTAAAAGTATCTGTATTCGTAGGTGAGGACAGTATCATATCTGTCCCCGAAACAGGGATAGAATTTGAATAATATGTTACTTCACCTGATATCTCGTATATCCCTTTTTTTACAGTAAATATCCCATCTTGACTATTTACCTGGATACTACCCTCATTAAATTGTAGCCCATGGAAATGTATAGTCGTAGTATCATTATTCTGTGCTATGGCATTAACTACAAACGAAACTATTGCCAATTTACCGGCACTACTTAATGATGTAGTGGCACCGGAGAGACCTATTTTCACTTCCCCAGCAGCTAATGTATCCTCTATTAACCACTCACCCGGAACAATCTCACCCTTCACTACTTTTATAGGAGTAAGTATAGTAGAATTAAAATTAAGCGATACATATGCAGATAGAATACCCAGTCCATTAGGATTACCCTGTAGCCATATGGGAATATCTATTGTATCAGGGAATATGCCACTCGTATCATAAATTATACAAGTAAGACTTCGGGGATTAACTGTAACTAAAATTGTATCTTCATCACTCAATCCACCCGTATCAGTAACCCTAAATATAATACTCCTCTCTCCTATCCAAGGCACTATTGTTTTTATAGTTGCTACTCTATCCGCGTCTATATTTACTAATACCGAATCCCCTACGATGGTATAGTTCCATACCAATGCTGCATCCGGGTCCTCAACATCTGCCACATATTGGTCAAGCTGTAGCTTTACTGAATCACCTGACAAAAAGCATTGGTCAGGGATACTTGTTATTTCAGGTGCTATATTAGATTGAGTAGAAATCAATAGTTTAACAGGCACATTAGTCAAGGTATGTAACGGGTCATTTGAAGAGATTAGCACTGTATCCCAATAGGCAATATCTGTTGAAATACCCGTAGTATCTATCTTCACACATATAGCATCCGAATCACCTATATTTACATTCATATTCAGGGGCTGGAGATCTGTTATCCATGTTGAACTTTGTTTTAGCGTAATATTATTCACATTAAGCATACCTGTGCCGATATTTTTAACCCATATTTCACCTGAATCGCCTGCATTAGAATAGTAATTTACAATTGCCCGTATTAACAGGTCGCCTGTGGTAAAGTTATTCCAAGTAGAGCCACTATTAGTAGAATACTTGTTTCTGCCACTATTAGCAGCATCATAATACAGCTTGGTAGGACCACAGACAGAAATCCAGAAATCGTTTTCATCTTTGTATGCGGAGTTAAAAGTAAAAGTGTACCATTGTGGAGAATTACCAATAGTAAGAGTATCAATCTCTATAAGAGTTCCTGGTGTACCAGCATTATCGTCATAAATCCGTATCTGAATACTATTGTTATAGTAATCATCTAAATAAATCTTGCACCCAATAACAGAACAAGGATCAGCGGGCGTGAAACGGACAGCATAATAACTATTAAGACCAAAATTTATACCACTACTTGGCGTTCCATTATCATATAGAATAGTATCAATTGTTGCACCTTTGTTTTTTGTATCTATATGATAAAAGAATGAAAGTTGAGGTGGAATTACATTTATAGAAGGTACTCCAAC
>JACQXS010000051.1:0-8981 GCA_016208615.1 Candidatus Stahliibacteriota bacterium
GAAGCACAAGAAATAGTAAAAGGGGGTGAAAAAGCAAATATTGAGCTTCAAATATATGTAGGCAAGGTAGAGTATTATACTCCTGCACCACCAGTGATGTGTAGCACTATAATAGTACATACTACAAAGCCTTTTGATGAGCATACGCTTACTTGGAATAATAAACCACCATTAGGTGAGTCTTTGGCGGTGTTGAAAAAACTGGACCCATATGGATGGTATAGTTTTTCTTCTGCTCGGTTAGAGAGTTATGTATTGAATTTGGGTGAAGATACTATTCCTTTTGGGTTAGAAATTTTGGACCGCCATGGCGGGATATGTGATTTAGCGTGGTATCTTACTACTAAGGAAGGTGGACCGGCTCCAAAACTGGTTAATGGTGGTAATACTTATTCTGCTATTGGAGATGCTTGGGTAACTGATGGTCCTCCGGGGACTCCAAACACTAATTATGGAAGCGACCCAGAAATGTATGTTTGTAGTTGTACATTGACAACACATAGTGGAACGCAAATCGTTTATGTAGAATTCTATATCCCGCCCGCCGGAGTTGAAGAAGAAGGTTCTTCTTGCGTAAAGGCAAATTATACTATTCAAAACTTTCCTAATCCTTTTGTTGAGGGGACAAAAATCTCATTCACTCTTCCTGTAAAAGCTTCTATTCTACTTGAAGTCTATGATATAACTGGCAGATTAGTAAAAGGATTAGCAAAAGGAGACTATGCTGCGGGTGAACATACGGTTGAATGGCAAGCCGAAGGAGTGAGGAAGGGTATCTACTTTTGCAAATTAAGCACAGGAAGTTACACGCTAATCAGGAAAATGATTTTAATAAGAAGGTGATGGAATGGTTAAAATAAAAGAACTCGTCAAATGGATATTTTATACTATAATAAGAAAGGAGGAGGTGTAAAATGTGGTATATTTTATCTTTAATGGTGGGTCAGTTGCAGTTTGAGAGGATAGTGGTGGATAGTGCGAAGGAATTACATGGCGTCTGGGTAGCCAAAGTAAATGGGGATAATAGGTTTGATATTCTTGCCACTGCTCATAATAGTCAAGGTACTATGTGGTATGAGCAGACGGTTAATATTAACCTTTGGCAAGAGCATTGGGTGGAGCCAATAAGTCCGTATATCTCGGAGGTATGTGCGGGCGATTTTGATGGCGATGGGGACCAGGATGAAATTCATAATGAATGTGTACTTTCCCGACTTCGTATAGGGATAAATAATGGAACAGGTGTATTTGGCTGTTCTAACATCTCGCATACAATATCTCTTCCTCGCACATTTATTCCTGCTGATATTAATAATGATGGGCGGTTGGATTTTGCCGCGGGCAGCATAAGTAACTCGTCTGTCTATTGGTTTAGGAATAATGGTGGACTTTCCTTTACACAATTTGCTGTGGGAGGTACTCTGAGTATGCCGGTTAAAATAGATGTCTTTGATGCAAATGGGGATGGGCATTGCGAAATAATAGCTTCTGAATATAATGGTACAAATCTAATTTGGTATGACAATAATGGAAGCGAAGTCTTCACTCCGCGTGTAGTTACAAATATGCTTAACCCACCTATGGGGTTAAAGGCGGGCGATTTTGATGCTGATGGTGATTATGATGTGGCGGTATGCGAAAACGACTACGCCGGTAGGGTAATTTGGTGTGAAAATACGGGTGCCGGATTCACTACACATCCAATAGAGAGCGGAGTGCAACTTGGAGATGGGCTTGACATAGGGGATATAGATTTAGATGGTGATTCTGATATAGTAGTTTGTAATTATGGTCCTACCTCAGGTAGTGCTACAGATGGCAGTATTAGATTATATAGAAATAATGGCGCAGGTATTTTTACGCTTCAGGTGATTGATGATGTCTTTCCTATGGATGCGGATTTGCCTTTCATAGTAGATATAGATGAAGACTCATGCCCTGATATTGTGATGAGTGATTTTGCAGGGGCTGCAGGAGACCTTATTCTCTATCACCAAATTTGTCCTACAAGCGTAGAGGAAAAAGGAATAGTACCTACTCTATTTTGCAATGTATTTCCTATACCTGCTACCCGGAGAGTTGATTTTAATCTCTCTATCCCTGAAACAGGTGAGTGCGGGATTAAAATATACGATATGGCGGGCAATTTAGTTTATAGAAGTAATAGTGCCTTTACCTCTGGTAAGCATATCCTACAATGGAATACTAAGGACTGCAATGGTAAATCTGTTCCATCAGGTATTTACTTTTACAAGATTGGGCTAAATAACTATGCCCTACAAGGCAAGCTTATAGTTGCAAGATTTTAGAGTATTTGGGATTTTGGAATTGGGATTTTTAAGGAGGGTGTAATATGTGGTGGATGTATTTTTTGATTAGTTTGTGGGAATGGCCTATATATGGACACGATTTACAGAATACCCATTTGCAAACAGGTAAAGGGGCAATGAGCACTACTCCAATTATTAAATGGAGCTATGTTACAGGAGGTCGCTGCGAGGTTTATGGCCCTTGTCTTGCAAATATACAAGGAGATAATAAATTGGAAGTTATTTTTGGCAGCGCTGATAATAAAGTATATGCCCTAAATTATGATGGCAGTTTTCTTTGGAGTTATACTACTGGACTTGAAGTAAGGTCTGCTCCGGTAGTTGCAGATATAGATAATGATGGTCGGCTTGAAGTTATTTTTGGGAGTTGGGATAATAACATATATTGCTTAAATCATGATGGTAGTTTGCTTTGGTCTTATACTACCGGAGGCAATATAGAGTCTTCACCAGCAGTAGTGGATATAGATAATGATAGTCAGATTGAAATTATTTTTGGAAGTGCTGATAATAAAGTCTATTGCTTAAATCATGATAGTACTCTTCTATGGAGTTATAATACAGGAGGAAGTGTCTACTCTTCGCCCGCAGTAGCTGATATAGATAAGGATGGGCAGTTTGAAATTATTTTTGGAAGTGGTAATAATAAAATATATTGCTTAAATCATGATGGCAGTTTTCTATGGAGTTATCCTGCTGGAATTGAGACAAGGTCTTCACCAGCAGTAGCGGATATTGATAATGATGACTCGCTTGAAGTTATTATTGGGAGTTATGATAATAAGGTATATTGCTTAAATCATGATGGCAGTTTTCTATGGAGTTTTGATACTGGCGGTGGTGTGCATCGTGGCATATCAGTTGCCGATATAGATGGAGATGATAATTTAGAAATCCTTGTTCCTAATGAGTTGCTTTCTATTCTTTATTGCTTAAATCATGATGGCAGTGTTTTGTGGAGTATACCTTTGGCAAGAGATGTGCACGATATTTCTATAGCAGATATAGATTGTGATAGCTGTCTTGAATTAGCAGTTGGAACTAACGATGAATATAAATTATGGGTATTAGACGATATAGGTAATTCACATGGCTGTGCCGACCCATCAGGGATTACAGAAGACAGAAGTCAGAAGACAGGAGTCAGAATTCAGCATTTTAATGATAGGATAGTGTTTTATATTCCTTATTCTGGCAATGTAAAATTAAGAGTATATGATATATGTGGTAGATTAGAAAGCGAGCTATTAAATGGTATGATTGAAGGTGGCGACTATGTAGTAGAACTACCTAATATGCGGAATGGCATTTATTTTGTCCGGCTTGTCTATAATAACGAGCTACATACAGCTAATGTTGTCTCTATAAAGTAATAAGAGGAGGTAAAATGTATAGATATATAGTGTCAGGAGTTACGGTTTTTATCTTACTTTCAGGGCTTACAGAAGGGAGTAGATGGAGCACAACGGGTAGCCTTCAAGGATATGGAAAATGTGGGTTTCAGGGTGCGGGACTTACAGATGGCAAGTTAATAATAATAGGAGGAATGGGAGATGACGATAGCTATGAGATTTTTGACCCATCAACTGGACTATGGAAGAGATACGATTTTATATATACTGATGCCCATAAAATGGCTATGCTCCTACCCAATGGTAAAGTCATACAGTTTGCTGGTAGTGTACGGCTTTACGACCCTTTCACCAATAGTTGGACATTGTCAGGTGCAAGTTTTAATTATAACGATGGACAGCTCGCTACATTACTAAAAGATGGGAATGTACTCATAGTAACTTATCCTAATTATAATTCTTATCTGTATAACTATATCGCTGATGCTATTACTCCAACTGATATTTTAGGTATAAGCACATCTGGTTGTGTACAAGTAATGCTCTCCACCGGAGAAGTGCTTGTAACAGGGACTGGCGTGAGTGGAACAGATGGTCCCTGTGCAATTTATGACCCGATTTCAGGAACATGGGCATCTACTAATCCTCTGGTGACGGGAAGAAGAAGTTCGCATCAAGGGGTACTACTTCCTCCTCCATGGAACAAGGTTCTAATTGCCGGTGGTGGGGATGGTAGTTCTAAAGTAACTTGTGAACTATATGACCCGATTTCAGGAATATGGAGTACAACTGGCGATTTGCATAGCACCTTCATCGGTATAGCTGCACTGGCATTACTACCGGAAGGCAAGCCATTGTTTATTGGAGGAGAGGACTATAGCGGTGGGACGGTACAATGCGAAATTTATGACCCGGATATGGGAAGTTGGAGTATTACTGACTCTATGCAAATTGCCCGGAGCCACTTTAGCACAGCAATTCTTCAAACGGGCAAGGTGATAGCAATTGCGGGGACTGCGGCTGGGATTGGTGATATACACAATAAGTGCGAGATTTATGACCCATCACAGCCAGTATGGACAACTAAAACATCGCTTAATAATTCAAGATGCGCACATACTGCAACATTACTACCCATCATTCATACGATTAATTGTAGCACTAATGTTCTCGTTACAGGTGGAGAATACCTTGCAGGGTATCTTAAATCCTGTGAATTATATAATTACATAAATGAGACAGTATCTCTTACGGGTGACCTAAATGTAGCAAGAAGTCATCACGCGGCTATGCTATTACCCTCCGGTAAAGTACTTGTTGCTGGGGGTAAAAATTCAACTGGACCTATAAATTCCTGCGAACTTTATGATGCAAATACTGAGATATGGTCATTTACCGGGACTATGATAGAAGCAAGATTTGACCATACCGCTACTTTATTAAAAGATGGCAGGACTTTTGTAACCGGGGGCGAAAATTCAGGTATCTACTCAAATACTTGTGAAGTATATAATAGTGGAATATGGAGTTCAGCAGCCACTATGGCAACTCGTCGTGCCCGGCATACAGCAGTTATATTGCTTAATGGGAATATACTTGTTATAGGAGGCGAAACTACAGGTGGGGTGCCAACAACTTCCTGTGAATTATGGAATGGCACGAGCTGGTCAAATGCAGCACCATTAAACACTGCACGAAGTTTGCATACAGCAACTCTTTTGCAATCAGGGAAAGTGCTTGTTGTGGGTGGTAAGGGCTCGGGTAGTGCGGCACTTAATAGTTGCGAAATTTATGACCCGATAGGCAATATATGGAATGCGGAAGCGAACTTAAATACTGCCCGATATGCACATAATACTATTTTGCTTTATTCCGGGCTTGTGTCTGTAACAGGAGGGTATAATGGTACAAGCATATCCTCTTGTGAGATTTGGGATCCTGCGGCAGAGTGGAACCAAGGACCAAATACACATAGTTGGAAAGTTACAACACCACTAACTACTGCTCGTGCTTATCATTCGTCTGTTCTTATTCCTGATACTATGCCTTTTGTCCTTGCAATAGGTGGAAATAATGGTGGATATCTAAACTCTGTTGAAGAATATGATGTCAGGCTTGGGTACAGAAGTGAGTGGCAGTCCACGATAACAAATTATCAGGCAATTACTTCAATATCTACTCCAATGAACATAGAAGGAACCCTTTTTAGAGGAGTTTCAGAAGCAGATGGTGGCAATTACTGTCATATAATGTCTAATGACCATCCTCTTATTTCTCTTGTTCGCATTGGAGGTGGCAATTGGCAAGGCAATGGAGGAGGCGAAATAATGTACATTCCATTATCATCAAGCTGGGATGCTCTTCATACGGATATTAATCCACCCGCAGACTATGCAAACGGATATTATAGATTATGGGCAATAGTAAATGGCATACCTACAAAGTGGTATAAAGAATGTTCCCCGAGTGGAGTAAGTGAAAGTAAAGAGGTGAGAGTTAAGAGTTTAGAGTTACGAATAGTGAGGGATGAGATAAAGTTCTATACATCCGAAAGAGGAGCAGTAAATTTAAGAATGTATAATATTTGTGGTAGATTAGAGAATGAGCTATTAAATGGTGTAATTGAAGGTGGTTATCATATAGTAAAGCTACCTGCTATGAGGAATGGCATTTATTTTGTCCGGCTTGTTTGTAATACCGAGCTACATACAGCTAAGGTTGTCTCTATAAAGTAATCGTAGGTATAAACTTTTACAAGGTAAGCTTATAGTTGCAAGATTTTAGAGGATGTGGATATGTGGGGTGTTCGGTGAGTGGTTTTCAGTTTGCCTTGATGGATTCGAGTATGAAAGGTTTGAGCTACCCGATTCCCGCAATCCGATATTCTTACAATTTTCTCTTGACAAATCTTAACACTTTACTATATTATAAGTGAATAGCTTAAATTAAACAATAAAAGGGGGTGGATATGTTTTATGTGTTATTAGTTCTCTTATGTAGTAGAGCCATTCAAACAGATTGGATGGGTGGGGATGGAGTACAGGGACCTGTAGCTAATTGGGGGACCCAGTTTTGGGCAAGCGAAAGCGTAACAGTAGCCACACAGGGTCAAGCATCTATTATAGCGACGAATTGCAATTACACTAATTGGTCAAAACATATAGTAGATGCAGGTTGGGGGATATTGGGCTATGCACAAGGATTTATGCCCGCAGATATTGATGGTGATGGCATAGTTGACCTTGTAGCGCATTCACGAGATTCAGTAGTCTGGTATAAGCATGATGGGAATTATAATTTCTCTCATAATTCAATAGGTCCGGCAGATGATAGTGGCAATCGATGGTGTCCGTGCATCTATCCAGCCGATATTGATGGTGATGGTGATATAGATGTGGTAGTAGCAACTATTAAGAAGAGCGTAGGGGTAAGCTGGTATGAAAATCAACTACCTACTTGGGTGTATCATCGGGTAGATAGTGTTAATAGCTATCTTAGAGTATCTGCTGCGGATGTAGAGAATGACGGTGATATGGATATAATTGCAGTAGATGCAAGTGGCATTCAGTGTGGAGATATTCACCTCTTCCGCAATAATGGGAGTGAAGTTTTTACTCGCACTCGCATAGTAGATTTTTCGTCAGCCCGCAAAGGATGGCGTGTATATCCGGCAGATTTTAATAAGGATGGGTATGCGGACATATATTCTGTTGGCTGGGATGGAGCGTATGTGTTTAGAAATAATCAAGCAGGTGGTTTTAGTAATTATTGGGGAAATGATTTATGGAGTAGTGATGACCTTGATGGTGGTTGGCCATCTGATATAGATATGGATGGTGATTTGGATTTAGTAGTTAGTGCCATCTATCAAGATGGGTATTTTTATGCTCTGCTAAATAATGGGACGGCAACTAACTTTGACACTTTAAGATTAGAAGGCACAGGGGGTGGAGCTTATGGAGATGGCGCCATAGCAATGGATATAGATTTGGATGGCTATCCTGATATTGCAGGTACCTATGTAGATGTGGGCTGGTTTCGTCAAATTCCAAGTGCACCTTTGACTTTTACGCAATACCTTGTAGATAATAGTGTTAGTAGCTCGCACTGGATTTATGCCTATCCTCTTTGTAAAAAATGTGCGCCAAGTATAGATTTGCTCGTTACAGATGACCAATATCATATAGTGTATCAAAACAATATGCTGCTAGGATTTGCAAGTCTGGGGTGGCTGGAATCATCTATACTTGAGCTTACTCCACCATATTTAGCGAAGTGTGATTTAAAATACTTTGGCTATAATGCCTGTGTGCCTGATGACTCTACTTTGGCTTTTTATTGGCGTACAGGGATGAATGCATCGGATTTACTTACTAACCCTTGGAATGGTCCATATTATGCAAAAACAGGTGTGAATATAAGAGATAGTTTCGCCTTATCAGGAGCTGATTGGATGTTCCAATACAAAGTAGAATTCTATGGTAACCCGTCTGACATAGCCGTACTTTATGAAGTATGGTTAGATTATGAGTGTTCTGGTGTGGGCGTAGAGGAACAAACCATTCACACAGATACAGATGTAACTCTACAATTTGTAAATGATAACCTTATTTTTTACCTTCCACAAGCAGATAAAATAGAACTTGCAATTTATGATATAGGTGGTAGACTGGTAAAAAATGTGTTCTCGGGGTACCTTCCCTGTGGAAAATACGAATTCAAAATACCGCTCAATTCAGGAATATACTTTGCAAAAATCAAATCCAGTTCCATTAAACAAAACAAGACGCTGAAAGTCATAAAATTTAAATAAAAAGTAGGGGTTCTCAAATTCAAGGACAAATCTCACTACTACGAGAATTATTTTATTAAGAGAAGGAGCGAAAAGGGGGTGAGATGAGAGGAGTTTTACTTGACAATGGGCAAAAAGGGAATAGACTAAAAACGTACAGGCAATATGAATTATATTACGGGCAAAATGAGTGGCACCGACCTAAGACGGAAAAACTTGCCTCTGGTGAAAAAAAAAAAAAAATGTCTTTATGGGTAAGGAGGTAAAGATGTTACGGAGTCTATTAGCTGTAATGGTGGTGCTTTTGCTTGGCACCTTGGGGGCGAGAGCCCAGGTAACCTTCACGGATGTAACAGCAGCGGCCGGTATAAGTACCGGAGGTCCCGGGTATGAAGCATGGGGTGATTACAACAATGATGGTTTCCAAGACCTATTCTTTGGGGGTGCCACCTGTGTACTTTACCGAAATAATGGGCAAGGCACATTTACGGATGTAAGCATTAGTGC
>JACQXS010000051.1:9028-9780 GCA_016208615.1 Candidatus Stahliibacteriota bacterium
GTAATTTGGACCTCTTCGTTAGTGCAGGTGCCATCAATGCTCTCTATCTGAATAATGGGGATGATACTTTCACTGATATAGGTGATTCTGTCGGCTTTATTGACCCCACCCCACCAGCAGCAAACGAAGGGCTGGGCATCGTTGATTATGATGTAGATGGTGATCTGGACATTTTTATTGCAAATAACAATCAATGGACCGGGGAGCCGAATATTTTTTTGCGTAACGATAATGGGATATATGTTGATGTGACAGCATCAACAGGTATTCACATAACGAACGATATGAGCAGAAATGTTGCCAGTGCCGACTATGATAATGATGGCGATATAGACCTATACATTTCAAATTATGGTTTTAAACGCGACTGGCTTTATCGGAATAATGGAGACGGAACATTTACTGAGGTATCTCAATTTGCGGGTATCAACACACTTGACGCTACTATTGGTGCTTCTTGGGGTGATTACAATAATGATGGCAATTTGGACATCGCCTATGCGGCTCAGCATGTGCCGGCTCGTCTCTATCGGAATAATGGGAATGGCACATTTACCGAGTGCGCTGCGGCGGCTGGGCTCCCTAATTATAGTCTGGAAGGGCTAAATGTCGCATGGGCAGACTATGACAATGATGGTGATGTAGATTTACAGAGATTTGATCCGTCACGGCACGCCAAGCTCTACCGGAATGACGGAAGTTCTAATCACTGGTTAGAAGTAAATCTGATAGGTAGTGACTGTAATAAAGCA
>JACQXS010000054.1 GCA_016208615.1 Candidatus Stahliibacteriota bacterium
AGCTTTACAATGACGACCTAAAAAACCAGGATAACTTCTTTCTCCTGTCTCGCCATCCTTTACCGCCGTCGCCCCTATAGAACCACTACTCTCTATAACCTCCTGCTCTATAAACGAACCATCTGTTGAAGCAAATAACTTTTTAGTCCTCCAAAAATCAAGTCTTGATTCAGCTATTTTAACGACTTTATTTTTACGCATTAGCTCATCGGCTTGGAGGAGTAAGTTTAGCTTATCATCCATGGCAACTGTAAAAGGGTCTATATTTATTTTAGTAGCATACTTATCTACAATCTTTGGCTTCTCATCCATAAATATATCCTTTGCTTTTAGTCTTGCACTAGACTCGGCAACTTTAACCGCCAAAGCCGCCGTCTGCTCTATACTATCTTTTGAAAGATTAGAAGAGGCCGCAAACCCCCATACCCCATTCTTTATTACCCTAATCCCAAGCCCAAGCCCCTGAGTGCGTTCTAAGACATTTACAGTGCCATTCTTCACATAGATAGATTCAGTGTTGCTATCTATTATCCGTATATCCCCATAACTCGCACCCTTAACATTTAACACATTTAACGCTAAATCAATCAATTCTTTCATTTCACCCTCCTATAATTAAATACGCTTAATAAACGAAGCAACAAATGCTACTATACCACAGCCGCCTACAAATGCAAGTATAAAATTATTGGGTAAAAAGGTAGTCAACAAAGGTAGTTTTACAAATCTATATCCGCAATAAATAATACCTATTGCTGCTCCACTCAATATAATAGTTTCACTCAAATTACGGATACCGAAACTCGCTTTAATCCTCCATTTAGAAATCCCAAAAGCACACAGAAAAACAGTTTCATCCTTTAGGACAAGCGATTTATGGTTTAAACTTAGAGCCAAAGTAAGCAAGAACAAGAAAAATAATATTCCCCACATCCCGTATGAACCCCAAGTAAAATATTTGCTCACAGTATAAATAGTTTGGACATACTCCTTGCCATAAACTACTTCATCTACCCCATCTAATGCTTCAATTTTCGTGGCAAAAGAAAATAAGTATTGGGGAGTTTTATGCTCATTATCTAAAACTATATTAAAAGAAGAAGGGAATGACCTTACAGTTGATTGGGGGAGATACTTGATTTTAAATTCTTTCTTAAACTCCTGTAATGCATATTGGGTTGGTAGCCATTTGACTTCTTGGACCCCTCTTGCTTTCTCTATTTCACTTTTTAGGGACTTCACCTCCACATCATCATCTAAAAATACTCTAATCTCTACTTTTTCATTTATATCTCTAATGTACTTAACTGCATTCTCTTCAAATAGCCCAAATAATCCAATCATTAAAAAGACCAAAAACATCAATCCTCTATTCATCTAATTTATGGATTTCTTTCATTACCCTATTAAAGCATTTCCAAAACCCATTCCCAAAAACCATTAACCATTTCTTTACATAGACTATATCAAGGTTAGGATTCTTTAAAACTATTGCTTTCACATCCTCTATATCTCTTGATCTACCGGCAAATATCTTATGAATTACAATATCCTCTACAGAAGCAAAGTTTATCTCCTTACCTCTTATTTTTATCTTATTGGATCGCTCTATTGATTGCCTTTCATACGGAGTATAGGAAAATATAAAATCTACCCTTATGCCTGATGCCACACATTGAGTAGGTAAGACATATGTTTCTTTGACAAATGTTTTTGCTTCTTTGGGAATAGGAGTAAGTCCAATTTTTCCAATCAATTCTATAATTTGAGCCAAATTCTCATACCCTACACCAAGTGTTATATCAATATCATTAGTTAATCTTGCCTCTCCATATAAAAGGACTGCCTGTCCCCCAATTATCATATATGGGATTTGAGATTCAACTAAAGCGGTTGCTGTTCTTATTATAAGCTCTTCAAACATGAATTTAATATCTTGGCTATCTTTATATCTACTTCAATCCCTTCCATTGGGTCTTTAAGAGGGAAGATGCCCAATTCTTTTGCTTCCTTCCACATAGATTCATAAATTTTCAATGCCTGCGTGTAAGAAAGTTTATTTCTCTTTCTTTGCTCGTGTTCAAACTTTGCCAATAACTTACGATTCTTAACCATTTATATCAAAGGACAAGCAGGGTCACTCTCAAACCAATTATGATGAGTGCCTCTTATTCTTGTTGGACAGCCACCACAATCATCAAAGTGCTGACATTCGCCACACTTGCCTTTTCTAAGTGATTGGTCTTTTAACTCTTTCAATAAAGTATGATTTTGCATTTTAGTCCATAAGTCACTTAATGGCTCATTCTGTACATTACCGATAGTCAGTTCCGTAGGTGCAAACATACAGGGTCTAATATCACCGTTCGTTTGAATATAAATATAATCTCCCAAAATACAGCCCTTAAATTCATTCACAACAATACCACTATTTAGCTTATTAGGCATTAACTTTTTAGCAAAAGGAGTAAAAAAGGGCTCATCAAATGAAATATCTATTTCGGTTTTAAGACTTAACACTTCATTTATAGCAATGCGGTAGTCAGCAGCAGTTAAAGAAAGCCGACTATAGGCATCAGACTTAAAAGGTTGTAAAGGAATAAAAATTATATGCTTGGCACCAAGCTCCTCTGCCAGTAGAACAAAATCTTTTATCTGATGCAGGTTGTGTTTTGATAAGACAACTGTTATTCCATGCAATATACCACAGGCACTTGACAGTTTGGCATTTTCAAGCATCTTTTCCCAAGACGCTCCCTTCTTTATTTCTTCATAGATAACACTATCAGCACCATCAATACTTATCAAAACTTTTACTCCTATTTGTTTTAATTTGTCAGCCATTTCATTATTCATCAATTGGGCATTTGTAATC
>JACQXS010000057.1 GCA_016208615.1 Candidatus Stahliibacteriota bacterium
ACGCATGTAAAACGCCTGTCACTTCGTTTGGGACTTTCAAAAAATAACAATCCCGAAAAAACAGAGCAGGATTTAATGAAAATTTTTGCTAGAAGCGATTGGTTTGCTCTTTCCAATCTTTTAATAGAACACGGAAGAAAAATTTGTAATGCTAAAAAGCCCGTCTGCAAAAATTGTTTTTTCTGGGACATATGTCCCAGAATAGTGGTCCCGGGCAGTTAGCTCAGCGTTTTGGCGTTTTGTCAAGGACTTTTTTGTCTTATCTTTCTGTTGTGATTTTGAGGGAAGTGCCGTTGGTAAGAAGCGTTATTGTCCCGTTCTGGTCGGTTCGATAGATATTTATATTTCTGTCCACAAGTTTTTTGATTGTGTCATCGGAGGGATGCCCGAATGGATTGCCGCTTCCCGATGAAATCACAGCAATTTCCGGCGCGACTCTATCAAGAAACGGAGATGTTGTGGATGTCCTTGAGCCGTGATGGGCGATTTTCAACACTGTGGATTTTAACTCGCCCCGCCAACCGACCAAATCATTTTCAGCTTCAAGTTCAACATCTCCGGTAAAAAGCATAGAAATGTTCCCGTAGGTAATTTTCACAACTATAGATGAATTATTCTCGTCGGATTTCGTTCCGTGGTATCTGCGATTTACAGGTCCCAAAAATTTCATCAAAACGCCGCCGCCCAAATCAACCGTTTCACCGATGGTCGGAACAATATATTTCGCATTGCTCTTTTTAATCATTTCTAAAATTTTTAACTTTAACTCAAAAATTCTATCCGACTCACCATAGAGAATAACAGTATTACCCCGTAAAATAATATTGGCTTGATACTTTTGTGCAAATAGTCTGCGAGTTGTATCTAACCTACCAAAAAGCAATAGGGGGTCTACATCTTTTAAGCTAATTTTCTCTTTTGCCAATTCCCGCTTACTCTCTGGGAACTTTAAGTCGCCAGCCAGGTTGGATGATAGTTGGATCTTGTATCAAATCTCTATTCGCCTGATAGATACGGGGCCAAAGTGCATAATTACCATGCCCATAGACCTCAGGATATTCAGCTAATTTAGCTAACCAATCACCCGCTTGCACTACATAAATATCCTCTGCTGGTTTAGCCGCTGCCTCTTCGCGAGCCTTAGATATCTCAGAATTAAGTGTCCCTATCCGTTCATCCAGTTCTGCAATTGCTTCCTTTATTTCCGATATTTTGCTCTCCTCTTCCTTTAATTTTGTACCCGATGCCTCTTCCTTTGTCTTATACTGGTCTACAAGCCGGTTCGCCTGCTCATCTGTCAGTTTTTGAGCACCACTAATTGTAGCCAGGAACAAGGCGCCCACCACTGATATAAGTAAATTCCTTCTCATAGCTATTCACCTCCCTCAACATTACCTTTTTTTACTGCTTCTAATTCTTTTTCCAATCGCTTTACAGTCTTCTCTTTTTCAGCTTTCTGGGCTTCAAGTTCAAGTCGCTCCTTTTCTGTTTCCTTTATCTTTGATTCGGCCGCATCTACCGCTGCTTTTGCTTCACTTAATGCGGATAAAGTCTCGCGCGAAGCACCCTTAGGACCACAGCCAAAGACAAAAACTGAACCTACTATAAAAAGTATGGCCATCTTCTTCATCTTAATCACCTCCTTTTATCAAAATATGATACTAAAACTATTTGTCAAGTAAAAATGTTAAGAGTGTGCCGAAAAACGCCCTTTTTGTCACCCTGAGCAAAGCGAAGGGTCTCATAATTCGTTGATTTTATTGGATTCTTCACTTCGTTCAGAATGACAGCTTGTGATAATTTATGACTTTTTCAGCACTCTCATGTTAAGTCTGCTAAAAAAAGTTGTAAATCCCGTTGAAAATCCCGCAAAAAGCGGGGAAGCAAGCGGGGATACTTTGTGCCCCTGCTGATTATTAGTAATAGCGATAATAAATACACAAATGGTTTAGCTTAACACTCTCTTATCTCCTACCCTTTTAGTGAACTTAATTTGGTCCAGATATTCTGCCAAAGGTATAGTATATTTTCTTGTAGTATCCAAAATTTCTTTCAACTCGGCTATACTCATCTCTTTATGTTTTTCTATATGCTTCTTAATTTCTTGCTTTATCTGTTCCATTTTCTCTTGATGGACTATAAAATCACCCTTTATCCTTATCAGCTTCCCTTCCTCTATAAGCAAATTTATCAACTCCGTCTCCATCTTGATGTCACGCCCCACCAGAGCGGGATTGGAGTTTGGGGATTGGGGTTTAGGGGTTGGTGGTTGGGATTTGGGATTTGGGATTTGGGATTTTTGATTGGGGATTGGTGGTTCTATGCTTATCTTAAATGCTTCCTCTATTCTTTTAATCTTTTCAACCTGTTCCGGTGTAAGAATAGGTTTCTGTCTTGCGACTCTTATATTATCGCCTACAGTCTCTAAATTATCAAACTCTCGTACAATCAAGTTAAACATTTCAGTATCGAGGTTAATTTTTTTCAATACTTTATCCTTTGGGAATGAGGATTTAAGAGGAAATTGCTGATGAAGGGCAGATAATTCATTAACTATACTTGTTTCTATTTTAGCGATATTCTCTGTGCTGGTAAGATATTTAGCTACCCTTTTAACCTTTCCCTGTTTAATCAGATTATTTAATATTGTTTCAAATTCATTCTCCGGTGTTATAAGCGTTGCTCTTAACTCTTCACTCCGTATATTTTCGTTCTCTAACTCACTTAAAAGTATTTCCGCTATGTCCTCTTTTGCCCTAATCTCACTTATCTTTTCCCCTCTCTTGCGTATTCGTGCACAAGGATTGAGTACTATCCCACCACCAAGTAGCCGCTCAGGTGAGTAACTACGCAATATAAATCTATCCCTAAACCAAGTAACTAATGGACTCTCATAAGCAATTTGACAACTCCCATCTTCTTGCATATTTCTAATCCTTCCGATAAACTCTCCTGTCCCAATGTATGCTTTTATTCGCAGCCGATTTTTAAGCACTACACCTTGTTTTAAGTCAATCTTTACATCTATTAGTTTAGTTGGCGTTAGTATATCTTTTAATGATAGCATATCCCCAATTTCTACATCCTCCCTCTTGAGTCCTGCCAAATTAATCGCTACTCTATGGCCTGCGGTAGCTTTTGATTTATATTCATTATGAACTTGAATTTGCCTAATCCTTGCTAATAAGCCCTGGGGATAGAGCATAAGCTCATCGCTCTCATTAATAGTCCCACTAATTAAGCTCCCGGTAACCACTACTCCCACTCCCTTCATCCCAAAACACCTATCTATTGGTAAAATAGGCATACCAGATACGGATTTAGGAGATAGCTGACTAACTATCTCGTCTAATGTAGTTTTCAACTCTCCTATCCCGTCATTTGTTACCGCAGATACTCTTAAAATAGGACTATCTTTGTAAGGAGAAGCCCCAAGCATCTCTTTTATTTCAAGAGTAGAAGTCTCTATCATTTCTTCGTCCGCTACATCTATCTTATTCAGGACAACTATAATTTGATTTACCCCAGAAAGCCTCATAATCTCAAAATGTTCACGTGTCTGCGGCATTACACTTTCATCAGCCGCTACTACAAGTAAGCCAATATCTATGCCTCTAACCCCGGTAAGCATATTTTTCATAAACTGTTTATGCCCAGGGACATCTATTATGCCAACTCTACCGGACTTAGGCAAGTCTATAAACGCAAATCCCAAAACTATACTCATTTCACGCTCCTTCTCCTCAGGCAATCTGTCAGTATCTATCCCAGTAAGTGCTTTTATGAGTGTAGTTTTGCCATGATCAACATGGCCTGTTGCACCAATAATCATTTATCCTACTCTAAACTTGTTGTAATAAGCAGGTCAGGAGACCTGCTACTACCCGGTGATACTACTCTTAACTTTTAGACTTTTAGCCACAGCTTCAACGATTTGGCTAATCTCGTCAGGGAATATAGTTTTTGCATCTAATAATACTTTATTCTCCACTATCCGTGCAACTATAGGCGGGAGACAACTTCTAAGTGAAGCAAGGATTTTATCCGCCCCGCCGAAGCCACCGATGGAGCGGGACAAGCGGGATTTTTCAACCGTATGCTTATTTGAACTAATAGCTACTGCGAAACTCGGAATAACTACCCCAGGATATGAGCCACCCCCTATTTCAGCAAGCGATTCTACTACCGAGAGCGTGAACTCTTTTCCCATAATAGGCGATAATCCGGCACATAGCTTATCAGCACGAGACTTTACAGAAGAGAGAGGCTCAGTCATCATAAATAAATGTGGTAGTTTTGAAAGTGGTTCACCACAGAGTGGGGTATCATACAAATAGACCCTAATCACCTGTTCAAGTAGGCACAAAATATGCTTCCCGACTCTCAATATTCTGTATAATGGATTTTTCTTTATCCTCATAATTAGCTCTTTCTTGCCTACTATAATTCCAGCTTGCGGTCCTCCTAATAACTTATCCCCACTAAAACATACTAAATCTATGCCTGTATCTACTATTTCCTTGACTGTGGGTTCATATGGTAAGCCAAAAGGTCGTAAATCAATAATTGTCCCCACCTATTTCAATTAATTCGCCACGCGAGCATATTACTTCTCTATTTTTGGCAAAAGTGTCTAATATAAGAAAGACGGCAGCGGCATTATTATTGACCACAAGCGAATCTTCTGCTCCTGTAAGTTTATGAAGCAGGGCAGAGATAAGATTGCTCCTATCTCCTCTTTCACCACTATCAATATCAATTTCCAAATTCGTGTACCCACAAGATATGTCTTTCAAGCCATTTATAGCTTCCTTGGGCAGAGGTGCTCTACCCAGATTAGTATTTAGTATCACGCCGGTGGCATTTATCACTTTTTTAAGAGTCTGCTTATTTCTTTCTAATATATCTATAGTTTCTTGGATTATTTTATCCTCAATATTTGCAAGGCTAAAGCCTTGCCCTACTTTTTTCTTACGCCATTTCCCGGTTACCTCAACCAGTGTCTCCTTAGCCAGATTGTGTGGGTAATTTTTTAGATGCCGTAGCAAACTATCTATACTCGGTATTTTGCTTCGTTTATCCTGCATTGATTTTTAATATCTGATATTGCCTTACGCTTATTTACGCGCAGCAATCGTAGTAGCAGAGCGTCTTTCCCAGTCTATAACTAACGCTGAAAGTATATATACTGTGGAATAAACACCAGAGATACAACCAATAATTAAAGCTAATGCAAAATCGTGTATCACGCGGCCACCAAAGAAAAATAGTACCAGCAACACAAATAAGACAGTGAGTGAAGTAAGTATAGTTCTTGACAGTGTTTGATTTACAGATGTATTTACAATATCGGGCAACATCCTTTTACGCAGCCCATGCAGATTTTCTCGTACCCTATCAGAGATAACAATGGAGTCATTTATAGAATAGCCAATTATAGTAAGTAAAGCGGCGACTGTGGAAATAGTAAGCTCTTTGCCAAGTAAAGACATTACCCCTACAGTAACTAAGACATCGTGAACAAGCGCTACAACTGCACAAACCCCCCACTTAAAAGTAAATCTAATCCACACATAAATAAGAATAACTACAAACCCTAATAATACTGCCCATATTGCCCGCATCCTAAACCCTTCGGAAACAGATGGTCCAACAAGCTCTTCGCGCTCTATTCTGGGGGATGGAGTAAATAATGCCGCTATTTGTTCACCTATTCCTTCTTTTGGCGGTGTTCTTATTAAATAATTGTACCGAAGCTCTTTTATTTCCTGTATAGTAGCATCGCTAATCCCCAATTGCGATAACTTATTTCTAATCTCACTTATTTCCACCCTTTTATCAAAATGTAGCTCTACGACTGACCCACCCGTAAAATCTATACCATAATTTGGTCCCCTAACAATAAACGAGACTATACCCGCCAGAATAACAACCCCCGATACGATATAGAAATACTTTCTCTTACCCAAAAAATCATAATTCGGATTTTTAAGTATCTGTATCATATAGATAACTTTTTCACTCCTTTTGAAACAATATGGTCAAGTACAATTTTCGTCATAAATACTGCGGTGAATATATTGGCAATAATACCTATCATTAATGTAATTCCAAACCCTTTTGTAGGGCCTGTGCCTAAAAAATAAAGTATTACGCCTGCTAAGAAAGTAGTCGCATTAGCGTCTATAATAGTAACAAATGCCCTTGCATATCCCGCATCTATGGCTGTCCGAATCGTCTTCCCTATACGCAGTTCCTCTTTTATGCGTTCAAAGATTAGTATATTAGCATCTACGGCAGCACCAATAACTAAGGCAATACCTGCTATTCCCGGTAGCGTGAGAGTCGCCTTAAATGCTGATAGTATTGCCAGTAGAAATACTATATTAAAGCATAGAGCAAAATCAGCCAATAGCCCACATCCCGCATAAAAGAAAATCATAAAAATAAGCACTATAATCGCACTAATGTATGTAGCACGCATCCCACTATGAATTGAATCTGCCCCCAATGATGGACCTACACTCCGTTCCTCTACAATTTCAACCGGGGCAGGTAAAGCACCAGCACGAATGATAAGTGCTAAATCTTGTGCCTCCTTAAAAGGAGAAGTTCCCATATCTATCATAGAATTACCGCCAACTATGCGTTCTATGACAACAGGTGCAGATTCCGTTATTCTTGCCCAATCCCGGCGCGCCTTAGCGGTCATTGTCAAATCTACCCTGGCACCGACAGAGTTTTTGGCTGTCCCGATATTGGCGTTGGCATCTACAATGGCATCACCTTTAAGACAGGCGTCCTTTTTGACAAGCAATAATTCAAGATATTCTTCTATGCCTTCGTTATGAGTGGATTTATTCCATAAGAACTCGGCATCAGTAGGAATAAGCGAATCCACCCCTTCTATGCGTAGGTATTCATTAAATAATGAGGTATCACTTTTAGCTATTTTGCCATTATAAAATATAGAAAGCAAAGGGTGCTCATATATTTCAGTAGTATCTTTGACTGCGGACTCTTTTTTATATATGAAATCGTCTATTTTTTTCATTACTTCTTGTGTCACTTCATCTCTTTCTACAAGTCTAAACTCAAGTTGTGCAGTCTTGCCGATGATTTCTTTGGCGCGTGCCTTATCTACTACCCCCGGTATTTGGATAACTATACGGTCAGTCCCTTGTTTAGCAATACTGGGCTCAGATACACCGAATTGGTCAACCCTATTCCGCAATATCTCTAAGGCACGGTCAGTTGCACCGGCATATTCCTTTTCGCTAAGCTTGGACATATCTACTTTTAGAACAAGATGCATACCACCCTGTAAGTCAAGTCCAAGCTTTATTGCCTTATTATGAAGCTTTTTGAGTTCAGATTTGGGAAGGGAAGCTAACTTCTCATCGGTAAGGTGTGTGTACTTCCAGGTATAAGATAATTGCCATGCCGCAAGTATTATAGCGATAAGAATAACTACGCTACGTATCCGCATTTCTAATTTCATTAAAATAATTTTACAGGAGTTTATATGCTTGTCAACATATTTTTTCTTGACAATTTTAAGAAATTATGCTTTTAATATTGTAAATAAGTTCAAATACCAAAGCTCAAATGACAAATAAAATCCAAAATCCAAATGCCCAAAAATATGATTTAGAAGAAAGAACTGCCAAGTTTGGAGAAGAAATTATTGAGTTTGTAAAAAGAATTAGAAGAGATGAGGTTAATCATCCTTTGATTAGCCAAGTGGTGAGGTCTGCCACGAGTATAGGGGCAAATTATATGGAGGAGGATGGTGCAGAATCAAGAAAGGACTTTCAACACAAAATTGCTCTTTGCAAAAAGGAAGCAAAAGAAACAAAGCATTGGTTAAGAATGCTTATTAAAGCGAATTCAGACAAATATTCAGAGTGCCAAAAATTATGGCAAGAAGCCCAAGAGCTAACTCTGATATTTTCTTCCATTCTTTTAGCTAAAAAGAAATAGCTTTCTTGACATTTGAACTTTGACATTTATTTGGACTTTGGATTTTGACATTTAGATTTTATAGGAGGATATATGAATAACAAATTAGAGATAATGGATGAAATAAGGAAATCTAATCGTGCCGTGATTACGGGTATAGATGAAAAGGATATAAAGCACTGGGTTGAGATTTACATAATGGGCAAAATGTATAAGGTGCCAGCTGGCTTAACTATAATGCAAGCAATGGAGTATGCCGGGTATCTATTTACAAGGAGTTGCGGGTGTAGGGCTGGTTTTTGTGGTGCCTGCTCCACCGTTTATAGGAAAAAGGGTGAATATAAGCTTTTAACCGCTATGGCGTGCCAGACAAGGGTTGAGGAAGGGATGTTTCTTGTTCAAATTCCTTTTGCCCCAGCGGATAAGCCAATTTACAATATTTCACAAGATAAGGCGGAGTTTTCTGTGTTCGCCAAGTATTTTCCAGAAATTGCAAGATGTGTTAGTTGTAATACTTGCACTAAGGCGTGCCCACAAAATTTAGAAGTTATGGATTATATTCAATCGGCACTGCGGGGTGATTTTGAACAATTAGCAGAGCTTTCGTTTGATTGTATTCAATGTGGCTTATGTGCTATGAGGTGTCCGGCAGAGATTGTGCATTACAATGTGTCGCAATTAGGGAGAAGAATTTATGGCAAGTATTGTGCAACCAAAGAACCGAATGTTGATAAAAGAGCAAATGAAATTCAGAGTGGTAAATATAATAATGAGTTTGATAAAATGTTAAACCTTAACCAGACAGAGATAAAAAAGCTATATACTGAGCGAGAAATGGAATCTTAAATAGCAGGAGAGAAGTGATGGAAGGACAAAGTCAACAGCGGAAGAATAGACTATATTTTGGTGATAATTTAGATATTTTAAGAGATAAAATTGCCGATAATACAGTTGACCTTGTGTATTTAGACCCGCCATTTAAGAGTGGCAAAAACTATAATATCATTTTTCAGCCCTCCGCAGGTAAAATTAAAGGGGCAATGGCACAAATTGAGACTTTTAAAGATACTTGGGTATGGGGAATAGAAGCAGAGAAAAATTATCAAGGCTTAATAAAAGGCAATATTACAAAAGAAACCCCAAGTCAAAAACTTATAGAGTTGCTGAAATCAATGCGCAGTTATTTAGACGAATACTCAATGATGGCTTATTTATCAATGATGGCAACAAGACTATTAGAAATGAAAAGAGTATTAAAAGACACTGGCAGTATCTATTTGCATTGTGACCCCACTGCAAGTCATTACTTAAAACTCTTAATGGATGCGATATTTGGGGTAGAGAATTTTATAAACGAAATAACTTGGAGAAGAACAAATAGTCCTAAGGCTCAAACTAAAGGGTTTGGAACTCAACACGATGTCATTTTTTTCTATGCAAAAGATTTCACCTTGGCAAATTTTAAAAAGATAAACAGGAAATTAGACGATGAATCTATGAGAACATATAGTCATCAGGATAGCAAAGGTAAATTTAGAACGATAGAGATAGAGGCTCACGGAATCCAAAAATATAGTGGGAGAAAGGTTTTTGAATTTAGAGATAGGACTGCCCCTTGGTTGTACTCCAAGGAAAAACTTGAAAAATGGTGGAGTGAAGGGTTAATCTATAAAACAAAAGGTGGGCGGTATAGAAAAAAACAATATCTTACCGATGTTCCGGGATTATTAATCTCTGACCTGTGGGTTGATAAGGAAGTAGCACCATTACAGGGCTCTTCTTCAGAATTTATTGGTTATCAGACACAGAAGCCGGAAAAACTTTTAGAGCGGATTATAAAAGCAAGTAGTAATGAAGGAGATTTGGTATTAGACCCATTTTGTGGGTGCGGTACAACGGTTGCAGTGGCTGAAAGATTAGGCAGACGGTGGATAGGAATAGATATAACTTACCTGGCGATAGATGTTATTTCTAAGAGACTTAAAAAAAGTAGAATAACCAATTTTGAAATAGATGGTGAGCCCAAAGATACTTATTCTGCTGAGAAGCTTGCCGAAAAAGACCCTTTCCAATTTCAAATATGGTGTATTTCAAAATTGGATGCTACACACTCGCAACGAAAAACAGGAGATAAGGGAGTAGATGGGATTATAAATTTTCACGACCCATCCCAAAAAAGCCAAGTAGGAAAAGGTATCATCCAAGTTAAGGGAACAAAAGAAGTAAGCCCATCAATGGTTAGAGACTTAAAAGGCACGATGAAAAGCCAATCTGCGGATATGGGGATTCTGATAACATTCAAGAAACCGACCCAAGGAATGATTGAAGAAGCAACAAAGGAAGGATTTTTTGTATATTTCCGAAAAAAGATGCCAAGGATTCAATTCTTAATTGTGGAAGACTTATTTAAACCATATATCCCTTGCGAAATACCGAGTGCCTTGTTACCTAATTACAAAAACTCTCTTATTATAAAAAAGAAGCAGCGAAATATTTTAGATAACACAAGTATAAAATAAAAGGGGGCTAAGATGTCTGAATTTAAACTTATAGGTGGGTATCCGGAGTATATGCGTGAATCAATAGACCTTGTCAATAAAACAAGAGCCAAGAGGCGGGTAGCGGGCAAATTTCGCGCTATGACAATGGAAGAGCGGGGCGAAGTATTAAAACTTAATCATCCTGATTTTGTATCCGGTGGCAAGCGGACTATAAAAATAGGCCCCAATACAGGTGATATGGCACCTAATGAAGTGGCGGATTTACTTGAATCATACCCCTTAATACAGCCGAATATGGTAAACTTAGATAGAGTGGATTATGAGACAGATATTTTAATCATCGGAGGTGGGCTGGCAGGTACTACTGCGGCACTTTGGGCAACTGATTCAGGGGTTCCGGGGGATAGGATTTTGCTTACTAATAAATTAAGGCATGGCGACTCTAATTCAATGATGGCAGAGGGTGGAACTCAGGCAGCTGATAGACCGGAAGATAGTCCTGTTATTCATTTTCTTGATACCTACGGGGGTGGACATTTTACGAATAAAAAAGATGTTCTAAGAGGGTAGAGCTATCCGGTGGTGGTACTTCTCGCAAAAGGATGCACGCCTGTCGTGACTATACAGGGATGGAAGAGTTAAGGGTTATAAGAGATGAGTTTAGAAATAGAAATATTCCTGTGCTTGAATTTTATCCCGTTGTAGAGTTGCTTACTGATGAACGAGGCAAGGTAGCGGGTGCTATTTTATGGAATATGGAGACTGGGGAATATAAGATTGTGCATTCCAAAACTACTATACTTGCAACGGGTGGGTTCGGTAGGTTGCATATACGCGGATTCCCTACTACTAATCATTACGGTGCAACTTGTGATGGTGTAGTACTTGCCTATCGTGTAGGTGCAAAGTTGCGCGATACTGACACAGTTCAATATCATCCAACCGGTGCAGCATATCCACAGCAAATAATAGGTCTATTGTTGACAGAGAAATTAAGGTCAGCCGGGGCGGAGCCGGTCAATAAAGATGGAGCAGCATTTGTTTTTCCACTTGAGCCGCGTGATATAGAGATGTCTGCTTTTATTAGGGAGTGCTATGTGCGGGGAAATGGAATTTTAACGCCAACAGGGATGCAAGGTATCTGGTTAGATACACCTCTGATTGATATGATAAATGGCGAAGGGACTATAGAAAAGTCATTCCCAGGGATGGTGAGGATGTTTAAGAGGTTTGATATTGATATGGTTAAAGACCCTGTATTAGTGTTCCCGACACTCCATTATCAAAATGGCGGCGTTGAGACTGACCCATGGTGCCATACTAATATAGATGGCTTGTTTGTAGCAGGCGAAGTCACGGGTGGAGTGCATGGGAAAAATAGGTTGATGGGTAATTCTACACTTGACTGCTTAGTATTTGGTAGGAGAGCAGGGATTGCCAGTGCTGAATATGTTAAAAAAGAGAGCAAAATAACAGGGGCAATAGGGCTTACTCATGTTAATAGATATAACAAGATGATTAAGGATGCAGGAATAGAAACCGATAGAAAAGCACCTATTTTATTGCCTGATTATAGGGGCAAGGCAGTGTTGGCAAGAAAGATAGATATATTTTGAATTAAAAAACTCAAATATCAAAGCTCAAAGTTTAAAGTTCAAATCTACTTGACAAATTCATAATTTAGGATATCTTTATTTGTGATAGCGTTGAGTAATAATTACAGTGTTTGAGTAAGTAGTAATAAGTAGGATGGCAAGGTATTTCCAGTGGAGTAGTCATCACTACTGGAGTAGGATAAGATTTAACTTTACTATGCTTTCATAGGAGGGGAAATGAGGCATATTTTATTTTGGCTTTTTATTTCTGCCCCGTTTCCAACGGGATTTTCAACTACTCTTTGTGCAGAGACGAGGAATGAGATAATCAGATTTGACCATAGGAAACTGGTTTTTAGCAAGGACAATCGGTTTGATGTGATAGCGATTAAGGGGTGTGATTTTATGAATTCAGTAGGTAATCCGCGGCTTCCTGTTTCTTATATAAGCGTTGTTATACCTTCTGATGCAGAATTAACAGCGCTTAAAGTAATAAGCGCAAAAAGTGAAAAGTTGTCCGGTGAATATTATATTTCTCCTGCTCAAAAACCGCATCCTATTTCGTTTAAGCCAGGGATAGATTGGGTAGAGCCGAACTATTCTATTTATAATTCTGCATCTGTATTTCCTGAAAATATAATCTCTGACCCAAAAGTAGGTATCCTTGGTAGCTACAGGATAGTAAGTTTTGCAGTTTATCCTATCCAGTATATTCCATTGAATAGGGAAGTTATTTTTTATTCTGAGGTAAAAGTAGAAATAAGCTATGAAAGAGGCAAATATTCTCTTCCTAAAACTACCGAACGGAAGGCAGAAATATTTGGTAATATGGTAAAGGATATGGTTATTAATCCTGAACAAGTAGAACATTATGGGGCTTCTGCTGCCAAATTACTCCGCGATACTGTTGAATATCTAATAATTACAGCAGATTCCTTAGCGAATGCCTTTAAGCCACTTGCGGATTGGAAAACCAAGAAGGGAGTACCGGCTAAAATTTGTAGTCTTTCTTATATTTATGCCAATTACCCTGGTGTAGATAATGCAGAGAGAATTTGGAATTTCCTTATGGATGCAGATACGAGTTGGGGTACTATGTGGGTATTACTTGGCGGGCAATGTGATTATGAAAATGGAGAAGAAGTAGTGCCAAGGAGAGATGTATCTTATATTGTTACAGATTGGTTTCCTCACTATTACCCGGACGAAGATACTATTCCTTCGGACCTTTATTTCTCAGCCATGGGGAGCTGGGATGACGATGGTGATGGAGTATGGGGTGAAACTCCTCAAAATGGTGATACAGTAGAGCTTTATTCTGAGTTATTTGTTGGTCGTGCACCTGTGATAACGAGTTCTCAGGTTCAGACTTTTATAAACAAGATTTTGATTTATGAAAAAACCCCTCCCTTATCGTATCTAAGGAGAATGTTTCTACCTACTGCTATACTGTGGTCAACATATGAGGAACGCCCGGGACAGGACAGTATAGCTAATATGACTCCTACTGACTGGACAGATATAAAACTTTATGAGCGTAACGGTAATTTATCTCTACCTGCAACAAGAGATACTATAAATAATGGAGTAGGATTTATACATTTTGTGGGACACGGGAATGAGTACGGCATATACTATAGTAGTGGTGCATATTTGGATTCTTGGACAGTAGATAGTTTAACTAATGGTGATATGCGTAGCATTTCTAATGCAATAAGTTGCTTCACTGGTGCAATAGACCAGGTGGTAGGAGGTGATTGTTTTGCAGAGCATTTGATACTTGCCCAAGGAGGTGGAGTAGCTACAATTATGAATACAAGATACGGATGGGGTAATCCCCCTAATTTAGGACCATCAGAGATGGTGGATACATCGTTCTATCATGAGGTATTTCTTAATAATTGTCGGCACTTAGGAGTAGTAAATGCAATGTCAAAAAATAATTATGTCTCAAATGTTACTTGGGGAGCGTATGATATTTTGCCCTGGGTCTTATACGAATTAACTTTGTTCGGTGACCCTGAATTACCTATGTGGACAGCTACTCCTGATACATTCATTGTAACTCACGATTCTATAATTCCGCGAGGAACGGCAACTAATTTCATGGTTAATGTGTTAAATTCTATGGGCGCACCAATTGAAAATGCATATATTTGTTGTATGGGGAAGATAGATTCTAATATCTACCAAAGAGAATATACGGATGCGAATGGCAATGTTCTTTTTGCAATTAATCCAAATATAGAGGGAGATACTATATTTGTCACGGTTACTAAACAGAATTTCTTGCCATACGAAGGAAGAGTTGTCGTTAAACTTGTTGGAATAGAAGCGAACGAGGAAGGTAAGGTTGTTCTATCAATAACTCCTAAGATAGGAGGAAAAACATTTACTATAAAGTATTTGATTCCTATAAAATCTCAAGTGAGAGTTTCTATTTATAATCTTGCAGGAGTATTGGTTAGAGAGATAGCAAATGACGAATTGCCTGCCGGTTCTTACGCTACAGAATGGAATGCAGAGAGGGCAGGAATTTATTTTTGTCGCCTATCCACTACTACTTGTAATAAAGTAGAAAAGATAGTTAAAATAAGGTAAGATATTTCTTCCTTGACAAATCTACTTGACAAATAAGGTGTTGTAAAGATAGTTATTGGGTAAATGTCAATTTCGAGAGCTTAACTATTTTTTTAAGGGCTTTTCCATCTACTTTCACAAAATATATTCCTGCTTCCAAATCTTTTCCTATAATATTATCTTTCGCTACTTCTACTAACCTACCCCCCATATCATAAATCTGTATTTTTGGTGCGGATAATGGTTGACTATTAGCTGATAGCTGATAACCAATGAATGTCGTCTGTACAAACGGGTTTGGGTTCGCTTGCAATTCTGCATTCTGTATTTCGCGATTCGCATTCTCCTCTATCCCTACGCTATCTTTCCATCCCGCCAATACCGCAAACATCCACCAGACAGCTTTACCTTTTTGTTCACAGCTCTCATATGTTGTATGCCCTGCTTCATTGCCATTGAAATGAGAATGCTCCACAGGAATAGTGCTGTCATTGTAACTATAACTCGCAAACTCCCAATTTGAAGTCCCGGGATTATACCACCAGGCATCTAAATCTGCAAAATCAAATAACACCTTATTATTTGTATTGCAATACTGACGAATCTGCTGATTCCTCAGATGACGGTTGTACCCACCTCCACCTGTTTCTTGAGCATTGCAGGTCATATAAATGAAAGTTACATTCGGATACTCTGTTTCCAGCTTTGTGATAGAATCAAGATAAGCCTGTACCTGTGCCACAGAATAAGAAGTTAACTGGCAACACCACGACCACATAGAATACTTGATTGACGGATTATGGTTAAGGACATTGCGAGTCCTGTTCATTCCATCCTGCGTCCGCCAATATAAGTCTGGTGTTATATATGTTACACTTTCTTGGCCATCAAATATACAAAATACATTTGCTTCTGTTGGAAGCGAGCTGTAATTAATCGCAACAGCATAGAATGAATTATTGGTCTCAATTCTTGCCATTCCAGTAGTCAATTGACTACCGTGCGATGTATGTGCATAATGGAGCTTGCATTTTGCCTTTACTGAATCAATCCAATCGTTCGGAATAATAGATAAATCAGTACAAGTATGGTCTATAATAAGAGGTCCACCCCACGAATTCCCTGCACCCAAAAACCCTACCAATAAAACCCCACCCCATAACACCATAAATATTCTACCCTTCATAATACCCCCTTCTTGTTTTGTTTATGTTCAATAATTATTATATGATACCAAAAATCAATTTTGTCAAGTTTTTTTTAGTCCCCCAATGTTATATAAAAAATTAGCTATGTTCTCTCTTGCAGTGAAAAATAACTAAAAGTAGGAGAAAAAGTAATTATTTAACAAATTTACTTGACAAAATTATATTTTAGACTATCTTTAATGTAGAGAGATAATTTTAAATAAGGAGGTCAGATGAAAAAGTATTTAGTTTTAGGAGTAATGGTATCGCTTGTGTGGGCACAGAATGTGGTAGCGGGAACACGAGAAGATGCTTTCTTAGAAGCATTACGGGATACATTGGCGAAGCTCGGTAATCCATGGGTAGCAGGGCATACGGGAGTATCTGATTTGCCGATGGAGGAGAAGGCAAAACTGCTTTCGCCATCCCTTGTTGGTGATATGCCACCCGTTCCACCTGACCGGATAAGACTTTCTAAACAACCCAAAACCCTACCACCCGCAGAAATGGATTGGCGTAGCTATAATGGCTATTTTTGGATGACGCCGGTTAAGAATCAATATCCTTGTGGTACTTGTTGGGCATTTGCATGGGTAAGTACACAAGAGGCGAGGACAAAAATATTCCGCAATACTCCCTTAGCGAATCCTGACTTGTCAGAAGCTTTTGTTGCCGCATGTAATCCATATGGGTATGGATGTGATACTAAATCAGGGGATATTGACCTTGGCAATTGGACACGGACATATGGAATACCGGACGAGGAGTGTTTTCCATATAATATAGGTTCTGACTATGCTGCAAATCATACATGGCATTCAAATTGTAGTAACAAGTGCTCGGACTGGCAAGCAAAAGCAGCCATAAATAAAACTACAGACTGGGGTTATGTATCAATAGCTGATAATAATTTGAAAAATGAAATAATGAATGGTCCCGTTGCAGTAGCCGGATATTGGCCTGACAGTGAGAAGAAAGATGGCGGAATAAGAGAAGATTTTTTTTATTACAAAAGCGGAACTTATAGACCTATACTTGGTGATTGGATAAAGGCGGGGCATGCAATTACTTATTGTGGCTGGAATGCAGCAGGTGAATGGTTAATTAAAAATTCGTGGGGCACATCTTGGGGGAATGGTGGATATGGATATATAACTTATACAAAGTGGTGGAGCACTTGGATGAAGCCGAGAACCGATTTGCGTATAGATTTGACAAATATTAGTTTTACCGAGCCTAATGATGGAGTATGGAACCCAGGAGATACAATTACCATTGTGGCTACTATTAAGGCAGTGAGTGAAAGTTTTATTGATGTAGTTAGCACTATTTCTACTACTGATGGCAAGGTTGTTATTTTCACCGGTACCGCGACAGACAGTTTCGGTAATATCTCTAATGGTCAGTCAGCAAGTAATTCTATACCCTGTAAGGTAAGAGCAAAAACTACTGCTACTGCCCATAATGTGGTATTTAACTTGCATCTTGTTGCGGATGGAAGTTATACGAGAGATACAACTTTCATCATCCCCATAGTTTTGACTGCCGTAGAAGAAGCAGAAGCTATAAGAGACTTATTACTCACTGTAACACAAAATCCGACTCAAAAGAATACGGATATTAGCTTCGCTTTGCCCTTCCCTTCTAATGTAATTATTGGCGTGTATGACCTTACTGGCAAACTTATCCAAACATTACAGCAAGGTAATTTTGACGCCGGAACTCATACAATAAACTGGGATACTTCCACCACATCTGCGGGTGTATTTTTCATCAAATTAGATACAGGGAAGACAACTAAAGTCAAAAAAGCAATTGTATTTTAGCTTATTAGGAATTAGCTTGTTAGGAATTAGGATTTTAGGTATTTTATTTAAGTAATCCGCCACGCTGATAAATCTCAATCTGGACTTCTGAAAAAGGTTCACCATTAATTATCTCGGTATCCGCAGGCTTTAGTGTGTGAATTTCACCAGTTAAAAAATTAACCTCTATCTCATCCCCGTTATGCAAGTCTAATTTATCAATCTCTTGGGCTACTATTATAGGGAATCCTGTATTTATAGCATTCCGCTCATAAATGGCACCAAATGATTTAGCTATTATAGCACCGACCTTTATAGCCCTAAAACAATCAACTGCTTGTTGGCGACTTGAACCACACCCAAAATTACTGCCTACTATTACAACATCACCTTCCTGTACCTTTTTAGGAAAATCCTGCCAGCCAGGTAAATTACCAAATGTATATTGACCCATCTGTTGTATATCTGTTATCGCAAGATGACTATTATGGTATATCATATCTGTATCTATATTATCGTGAGCAACTATCCAAACCTTACCTTTTATTTTAGTTGGTCTTTCTAAAATTGCAGGGTCAGGGGACCCTGCACTACCCTCTTTCGCTGTCTCTTGGTATTTGGTATTTATTTGAACTTTGGATTTTGGAATTTGAACTTTATCTGGTATATTATTTGCTGTGGTAATATATCCTGCAATTGATGAAGCCGCCACAGTAGCAGGTGACGCCAGATAGACTTCTCCTTTCCCTTGTTTGCCTGCAAAGTTGCGATTACCCGTGCTTATAGTTATTTCTGCTATTCCATTTTGTCCTATTTGCCCCGCAGCACAACCCGCACACCCGGCATTGCCTACAAGAGCACCCGCTGATTTAAATATGGAAATTAAGCCCTCGTTCAAACATCTCTGCCAAATCTTATCTGTTGAAGGTACTATTTTCAAAATTACACCCGGCGCTACCTTTCTACCCTTTAAAATATTTGCAACGATAAGCATATCTTCGTACCTACCATTTGTGCAACTACCAATAAAGGCAGAATCTATTTGCCTACCTGTTACTTCCTCAACCGGCACAACATCTTCAGGATGACCAGGACGAGAAATTAAGGGCTTTATATTATCAATCCTTATTTCTATAGTTTTCATATATTTTGCATCCTTATCTGCATAGACGGGTGTTTGTAGGGACAGATTATAATCTGTCCCTGCCTTCCTACAATATTCAATTACTTCTTGATTGGGTGGGAATAATATACAAATACCGCCCATCTCGGTTGCCATTGAGGCAATTGTAATTCTGCCATCAAGACTTATTTTATCTACATATTCACCATAAAACTCTGCACAAAGCCCAAGCATCCCATCTGCACCTAATTCTTTAAGTATAGCAAGTACTATATCTTTATAACTTATATCTAATATAGGAATACCATTAAGGATAATTTTTATAGTCTGCGGCACCTTAAACCAAACCTTTCCTTTGGCAAAGGCATAAGCGATATCCTCGTCTCCCATTCCTTGACCGAATGCTCCAATCGCACCTACTATATTAGCATGTGAATCAGTAGAGACTAATGTCCCACCGGGAGAAATAAGTCCTTCATCCATTGCCAGATGAGTTCCTATACCCGTGTTAATGTCATAAACCTTAATATTATGCTTTCTGGCAAATAAGCGACAGATTTGTTGATTAGTAGCATACTTTTGGTCAGAACCCGTAGGATTACAGTCAAAAGTGAAAAAAGTTTTAGTCGGGTCAGCCACGCCCAAGTTATTAGATTCTAAATCCTTAACTACATTAGCACCACCAAAATCACGAGCCACACGAACATCTATGCCCATATCTACTATATCACCGGGCTTAACTTCCTTACCTGAATGTACTCCAATAATTTTCTCAATTAATGTTTTTCCCATAACTTTCTCCTACAGAAAATGTTATACAAATTACTTAATCCATCTTACCCCAATTCCTATATTGGTCTCGTGATAATAAGCTCCTGATGGAAAATTAGAGAAGCCATAACCTATACTCATAGTGAGATATTTAATAAATCTATCTTCTTTAATATTCCCAAAAGGAATAGTACAACCTACACCTACAAAAAGAAAGTTAACTCCAAAAGGAAAGTATAGCGTAACCTTGTTTTTTATGTCAAATAAAGCATACCACATAGGCCATATAATAGCAGGATAACAAGCTTCTACTTTTAAAGCAAAAGCAAAAAAATCTCTACGAAAAGGTACCCACTTAATCCCCACAGTGCCAGATCCCACCACGCTACCCCCAATTATCCCAATTCCATATCCGCGCGATGATAGGGCACAAGCCATTTTGCGGGGGCATATTCTATAAAACCATCTGCTCTTATGCCTTTGAAACATTCACCAGAATAATCTACATAACTCACTCCACCACCTGCACTGGACTTACCTTTCTCAGGTATCCGAGCAGTTTCATAAAGTGGATGCATACAGCCGGCAAGTAAGAAAACCATCAATACTGATATTAAAATTTCTATCCTTTTCGTCTTTCTCTCCTATGCAATAAGCAGTCCTTTTTCTAACATCACCATAGGGTTAAATGTAGCGAAGTCGGCTTGATGAATTAGAATAGTCTCTATTCTCTGTGGTGCACCATCACCTTCTTTGGCGTGGCAAGCAACAATGTTGACCAGTTCATCCGGCAATCCCTCTTTGGCTACCATAATCGCACCCGATATGGGGTGACGAAGACATTTACCACTATAACTTTTTTTATACTTATCACCTGTTCTCTCAGTTTCAAGTAATTTACCTACATCATGCAAAAGCCCACCCGCAATTAGCCAATCAAAATTAATTTCAAAAGGCATCACACGATAATTTTCTTTCATCGCCTTCGCCAGTCCAAGTGCACCTTCGGTTACCGCAATCGTATGCTCTATAAAGGTTATACCTTTCGTCTCGGTAAGCAAAGTAAAAGGTATTTTAGCTATCTCTTCTGCGTTCCAGCCTCCCTTTTGTGCTGTGGCTACCCATACATTCACGACTTTTGACCGCAAATCAGTATCTTTAATTTTATCAAGTTGACGGGCAAACAATTTTTCAATCCTTTTTTTCATCTCTACCTCTCTTTCCCCCCACACTAAAGTGTGGGGTTAATTTATATATTCTCTGTACATATTCATTTGTTAATTCTTTATCTCTACGAGCCATTACTTTTTTAGCTACTTCTATGGCTTTATCAAGTTTATATTCGGTTAGATTTTTCTTTGTCCCCCAACTAAATGATGGAATATATTTAGGAGCTACGCCTCCACCATATAAGTTCACAAAACACCCTATAACACTTCCTGTATCCAAAAGAGTGCCGATTCCTGTTTTAGTATGGTCGCCTATAAAGGAGCCCAATTTTATAAGCCCTGTATCTAATTTCTTATTATTTATTTTAACTTTTATAGTGCTATATGTATTTTTAATGTCCGATGTAGTTGTCAGGGCACCCAAATTCACCCACTCTCCAATATATGAATGACCCACAAATCCTTCGTGATGCTTATTGGAGAAATCAGAAAATATACTTCGCTCCACCTCGCCTCCTATTTTACAATATTTGCCAATAGTAGTGCCCTGCCTTATTTTAGCACCATCAATCAGAGAGCCCTCTCCTATACAGCAAGGACCTTCTATCACAGTGGGTGGTTTTATTTGAACATCCGACCCAATATAAACAGGACCTTCTTTTTCTATAAGATACACTCCTGACTGGCGAAAGCGAGGGCTTTCGCCTACCCGTATTCCTACTTCTTTTACCTTTTGACTTCCCGACCCGTTTCGTGTCGGGACGGGTTTGACTTTTGACTTTTGTCCCGTCGCATCGGGATCCCGAAGAAAGCGGGACATTAGCTCTATATCTTTTATAATCGTTTCTTCATTCCATTTAATCAAATCCCACGGATATTTAATAACTACCGCTTTTTTTACTTCAATTACTTTAAGTTTTACCTTTAGAGTAGTTAAGAATTCAATACTTATGGGAACTTTAACTTTTAACTTTTCACTTTTAACTCTAAATCCTATTACTTCACCATCGGCAACAAAAACACCCTCTGCATCCGGTAGTGGTGAATGCAGAATCGCCCGCCCATTGATAAATAGAGTTTGAGAGGGAAAGGGTTCAAAAGTTTCAGAGTTAAATCTTGATAATGGATATATTTGAGCCGAAGGATAAAGTTTTTGTACCCTTTCTCTAAATGTATAAATACCACAATATAAATCAAATACAGGCCTTAAATACACAAGTGGCACCAAATTCCTATAATCCTCATCCTCGTAGATATAAATTCTATTCATCGCCATAAGACTATGTCTCTCCTGTAATTATATATCCGACATATATAATCACAAAACCACTCTGTCAAATTAAAAAGCTTGTGAAAATTGGATAGAATATTTATTAGTGTTAAAATTAAGCCTCAGGGAAGAAGGCGAGAGAAATAATTTCTTGTAATTATAGACCACGACATCGTCATTTAATCTCACTATTTGGAAGATATAATACCCCAAAGCACCTACTCCACATAACGCTGCCATCACAGTATAGTCTTCTTGGCTCATTCCATCTGCACTTTCAATAGGTGCATCCGCTCGTGCGTTCCAGCAAAATATAGTACCGCCAACTAACAATGCTTCAATCCCAAAATCCATAACTCCCTTTAAGTAATTATGCACATAAAACTCACCTGCCCCAGGACATATAGCAGATAATAATCTTGCCTTGCCTACGCTTTTAAGGTCTGCATGAGGAACATAAGAGACAGACTTATCCTTATTCTCAGGGACTATGGGAGTTACTATTACCTCGCCGCCACAACTCACAGAAATGCTAATCACTAATCCCAATACTATTATTACTTTCATCTTGAGGTTGAACCTCTTAATGGTTCAAGCAACTCCTTTATAGCAAGTCTTACTATGAAGTCTATAGAATTTAACTGTTCATCTGCCAAAATATCTGCATATGTAGTATTATAACAATCCGGTATCCTGCTTCCACTACGAATCAATTTGTATCCCTCGTAGATTATTTTATCCTTTTTATTAAGTGTAATTTTTAGCTCAATTGTCGGGCTACGGGTTACGGTTTTATACTTATATTCTTCACCGCCCTTGATTTTCTGACTCGGAATTAGCAAATCGATAAGGCATCCCCATAATAGTCCATGCCCTTCTTTGGCTTCTGTTTTAGTGCCTTCAAACTCATGAACATCATACGAGACATCTTTACCGCTGCGGACTATTTTTTCTTGTATCGGTAAATATTGGGTAATTATGCAGTTAAGAATGGCATCAGCTTCGTCTGGGGACACTAATTTATACCTTTTTAACTCCGAAAGATTAGTGGTAAGGTTCTGCATAACAATAGGAGTAATCTCTTGCTGAGGAGAACTATTTACTACTTCCTTAATCCCGATACTCCTAATTTCATTTACCGAAGCTGGGTCTATAGATAGCACAGGCCCCGGTGCCTTAGCACAGCCCAAACTTATTATTAGTAATACCAAATATCTTTTCATTCTAATTTTCGCTTTGTCATTGTGGTAATATTAAATAACTAATCCATTTTGTCAAGTATAATTTTTTATTTTATAATCTTTTTAGTTGACGACCTATTTTAATATATTATATTAAAAATTACAAGATGAGAAAACATAAATACAATGCCACAAAGTCACTAAAACACTAAATTACACAAAAGTTCAGATGAGTAAACGAGTAATCATAATGGGAGCAGCGGGTAGGGATTTTCATAATTTCAATGTCTATTTCCGTCATAACCCACAATACGAAGTAGTAGCTTTTACTGCAACACAAATCCCTAATATCAGTGGTCGTAAATATCCAGTTGAACTCGCGGGTAAGTTTTATCCTAATGGCATCCCTATCTATCCTGAGAGCGAACTTGTAAATCTAATCCGTACCCATAAAATAGATTTAGTAGTCTTTGCTTACTCTGATGTCCCTCATTCCCATGTTATGCATTGTGCTTCTATATCTCTTGCTGGCGGAGCCGATTTTAAGCTACTTGGACCTCGTAGCACAATGCTCAAATCCACTAAACCCCTAATAGCTATTGGAGCCGTTAGAACAGGGTGCGGTAAGTCGCCAACTACTCGTAAAGTGGCACAAATTTTGCAACAAATGGGGAAAAAGGTTAGTATTATTCGCCATCCTATGCCCTATTCAGGAGATATTATATCGCAAGAGGTACAAAGATTTGCTACCTATTCTGACTTATCTCCTTGCACTATTGAAGAAAGAGAAGAATATGAGCCACATATAGAAATGGGGAATATAGTGTATGCTGGGGTGGACTATGAAAAAATTTTACGCTCCACCGAATCAGAAGGGGATGTTATTTTATGGGACGGCGGGAATAACGATTTGCCGTTCTATGCATCTGACCTATTTATTGTAATAGTTGACCCATTAAGGGCGGGAGATGAGTTATTATATTATCCCGGTGAGACTTGCCTCCGAATGGCAGATGTAGTAATAATAAATAAGATGGATTCCGCTACACAGCAAGAGATTGAACTTGTCAAGAAGAATACGCAAATGGTGAATCCTACTGCACAAGTTATAGAAGCTAATTCATCCATAAAGTTAGCTACCCCAGACAACATTAAAAATAAATCAGTCTTGATAGTTGAAGATGGTCCAACTGTAACACATGGCGGGATGGGATATGGGGCAGGATTTGTCATCGCAAACCGAGTAGGCGTGAAGTCAATCATAGACCCGCGTGCCTTTGCGGTTGGGTCTATAGCAGAGGTATATAAGAAATATCCCTCGGTTAGCAAAGTATTGCCCGCAATGGGATATAGTTTAGAGCAAATAGAGGCGTTAGAGAAAACTATAAACAATACACCAGCAGATATAGTTATCATAGCTACCCCTATTGACTTACGAAAGCTAATAAAAATCAATAAACAGAGCACCAGAGTAGCATACGAATTAGAAGAAATAAGCAAACCGGACTTAAAGGATATATTACAAACCCATAGTGCTTTGAATAAATAAATACAATGGACGAAAAAGTAGCAGTACTAATGTGTAAGGGGGATAACAATTATACATACGAGCGGTTCAAGTATGTAGGGATTAAGAGATGTCTGGCAGCTGATATTATAGCCAAAGGACCCAAGTCTTGTATTTATGGATGCCTTTCTATGGGTGATTGCGTTGAGACTTGTAATATCGGAGCTATTAAGATGAGTACATACGGCTTACCCATAATAGATGATAAAAAATGTAATGGCTGTGGTAAGTGTGTAGAAAGTTGTCCCCGAAATATTATTACGCTTATACATAAGGCACAAAAAATATATGTTGCTTGTAGGTCCCAAGAAATAAATAATTCTATTAGTGAAGTGTGTAAAATAGGATGCACTGGCTGTGGTGATTGCAACCTACATTGTCCTCGTCAAGCAATAAATGTAGTAAAGACAAGTGAAACCCTTTCAGTTTGGAGAAGTATAGATTTTACTCTGTGCCAGAATTGTGGCATCTGCTTACATGAATGCACGGTGGGGACTATAGCTGATAAATTAAAAGCCCGCCCCAAAGCTATGATTGGCACAAAGTGTGATGGATGTGGAGAATGCAAATCTATATGCCCGACTAATGCAATACAGGGCAAAAAAGACGAACAACATAAAATAAAGTTTGACATTTGTATAGGATGTGGTTTATGTTATAAAGAATGCAAAATCCAAGCTATAACTATGGCATTCTCGCTCGGTTTTGTAGTAGATATACCAGCGTAAGTAGGGTGGGTTTTAATTTTTGA
>JACQXS010000020.1 GCA_016208615.1 Candidatus Stahliibacteriota bacterium
TTGGAGAGAATATATTAAAAATATCAGGTATGGATAACCTATCTATTATGAGTTGCGGACATAAGCTACCTAATATTGTGGAAATCCTGAACTCTGATTATATGAAAGTGGCTATCGAAGAGCTAAAAAAAGAATACGAAGTCATTATATTTGATTCTACCCCTATATTAGCCACAGCTGATGCTTCTATGATAGCGGATAAAATAGATTATACAATTTTAGTCTATGAAGTAAATAAAGTGGCACGGCTTGCCCTTAAAAGAACAGTAACTCAACTCTCGCATATTAATGCTAATATACTGGGCCTTATATTAAATAAAATGAAAGCCGAAGACTTTGAACCCGAAGCAAGCTACTATTATAGCTATAAATATCACAGCCCAAAGAAAACAAACAAAGTGATGTAATCATTAAAATAAAGTGCAGATAGAAATTCATAGAGATTGGTGGAAATTAAGTAGAAATTATTTGTGTTTCTATAAACGAAGTGATGTACTCATCAAATTTCTATTAGTTTCTACGAGTTTCTATTAATTTCTACTCTTTGCATTATGACCTCTAAAAACCCTATTATTTTCCTTATCATTTTGAGTATTGGGATTTTGGCACTCGTATCCTTTAGTGCGGACCTAAAGTTTTTGCTCCTCGTCTTGCTTGGATTAACAATTATACTTGTCACCTTTATTAGAGTAGACCTTGGACTTATTTTACTAATTCTCTCTATGCTTTTATCACCTGAAATAAAAGTAGGCGAGGTGACAGGTAGAGATATTATTATCCGACTTGACGATTTGCTTATAGTGCTTGTTTTTTTGACCTGGGTTGCCCGGCTCGCCATATACAAAGAAATAAGTGTCTTCAAGTCCACTATTCTTAATAAACCAATTTGGATATATGTAAGTTGTTGTGTGCTGCTTACTTTATTTGGAATGGTAAGAGGAGATGTCAATGTAATTAAGGGACTCTTCTATCTACTTAAGTATTTGGAATACTTTTTAATTTATTTTATGGTCGTTAATATACTTCAAGATAAATCGCAGCCCAAATTATATCTTATAGTCCTGCTTATTACGGCTGGGATAGTGTGTCTTTACTCGGCTGCCCATATAGGTAAGGTAGCACGGATATCAGCACCTTTTGAAGGAGCTGGTGAACCCAATACACTTGGCGGATACCTAATAATAATGACTGGCTGTGCTACAGGACTGGCACTTTATGCCAAGCGTATGCAAGAGAGAATAGGATTAATTATATTTATTGGGCTTGCCTTAATCTGTATCGGCTATACTTTATCAAGGTGTAGTTATATTGCATTACCCTTTATGTATCTTGCCATTCTACGGTTTAGTGAGAAAAGACGAGGTCTATTAGGAGCATTACTTTTAGGGGTAATAATTTTTATCCTATTTAGACCACCCGTAGTTACTGAGCGAATAAACTATACATTTGCAGCACAAGGCGAGGAAAGTAGGGAAAGGAAAGAGATATTAGGTATCCCTATTGACCCATCTGCTAATGATAGAATAACGAGTTGGCGAGAAGAAATAAAGAATGCTTGGAATAGATATCCATTTTATACGCTTATCGGGGTAGGGATAACGGGAGTGGGTTTTATAGATGGACAGTATATTAAAACATATATAGAACTCGGATTAATAGGGTTAATAGTATTTATTTATCTTTTGTGTCAAATGTATCGTGTATATCTGAAAGCATATAGGAGTACAACGGGTTATAGTAAAGGATTAGCACTTGGGCTAATGGGAGCATTTATAGGAATATGCGTACACGCCTTGACAGCTAATTCATTTATGATTATCCGCATACAGGAGCCGTTGTGGTTCTTAACTGCTATGATAGTGTGGGAACAAGAAATGAACTCAAAACTACCCCGTCAAACTTCGTCTGCCACCACTTCTATGAAGGGGAATTAAAAGTTAAAATTCAAATCTCAAATTATAGGACAATAAATTTACCTGCTTTCTTAAAGTTACCAGTCCCGATTGCAGAGGGATTTTCAACTTGTAGTTTATAGAAGTAGATGCCTTTAGTTTGAGCAGTCCACATAACTTTATATTCGCCTACCTTTTGAGATTCATTAACAATAGTCTTTACGGCTCTACCACACAGGTCGTAGATAGTCAATTGAACTTGTCCGCTTACGGGCAAAGTATAAGAGATACAAACTTTACTATTACAAGGATTAGTCAAGACAGATACCTTGTAGCCCAACAAATTAGCTAATTCCTCCACATTCACGGGACGAACAATAACATGAATAGTATCGGAGGAATGCAAATCACCGGTATCAGTAGCCTTAAAGATAATATCTCTTTCACCTATCCAGGGTTTAATAGCTTTGATAGTAGCTACTCTGTCAGCATTCTGCTCTACTATAAGTGAATCTGCTCCCCCTATGATGTTATTTTCCCAAGATAATAAGTAATCCGGGTCCTGTGTGTCGGTAGCATATTGGTCAAGCGATATAGTTACCTGATTACCGGTAAGGAAGTCTTGGTTCGGGATACCATTAACTTGAGGTGGCGTATTAGCTATATTAGATACAAGTACTCTAACAGGAATAAACAAAGTAGAGTAATCTGGATCATTGGAAGATACAATAAGTGTATCCCAGTATGGCACATTAACTGTCATTCCCGTAGTGTCAATACCGACGGCTATAACATCAGAATCATTGGCAGGAACAGTCAGACTTGCGGGTTCAACAAAATTTAACCAAGTAGAGTTATTTTTAACGGCAACATTAGGTATATTCAACACGCCTGAGCCTTTGCTTTTAACACATATTTCACCAGTATCAGCGGCATTAGAATAGTAATTCACAATTGCCCTTATTAACAGGTCGCCTGTGGTGAAATTATTCCAAGTAGAGCCACTATTAGTAGAATACTTATTTCTACCGCTATTAGCGGCATCATAATATAGCTTAGTAGGTCCGATTACGCAAATCCAGAAGTCATTTTCATCATTGTATGCGGAGTTAAAAGTAAGCGTGTACCATTGTGGGGTAGTGCCAATAGTAAGAGTGTCAATCTCTATAAGAGTTCCTGGCGTACCCGCATTATCGTCGTAAATCCGTATCTTCACACTGGTACTATAGTAATCATCTAAATAAACTTTGCACCCAATAACAGAACAAGGGTCAGTGGGTGTGAAACGGACAGCATAATAACCACTAGTACCAAAATCTACAAAATTACTTGGTGTTCCATCATCATACAGGATAGTATCTATTTCTCCTGCCTTAGTCTGTTGATAATAAAATGATAAGGCCCACGGGGAGCAAATCATTTTAGCGACCCCGAGTACAGTTAAGTTAAATTGGTCTTCCCAACTATGTCCACTATTGTCTCTAATTTTGAGATTACAGGTGAATTGATAATTTATAGGAGCGGTTGGTGATATAGATAATTCGTAAGCCGGTGTACCAATTTTGCTTTGTCCTGTCCCCATATCACCAAAGTAGCTATAGTTTTGAGTAACTGTAACATATGGGCTGTTGACTATAAGAGTACAAGATACCCCTGTTGCTGGAGCTCCGATTCTCTTTAATGTTACCGGTAGTTTTACCAATTCATCCGGATTTATCTCTTTATTATTATTACCTAAGCTGTCATTTATAGTAGAAGTTTCATATTCCACCAGCGAAGCTGTGACCTCCGGTATCATCCACATTAGATATCCCCAACTATCGTCATACCAGCCATAACCATCTTCACCCCAACTTGTACCCCATGAGTTTTTCAATAACCAATTCTCACTCGTTCCTGATCGCCAACCGCAAAAGCATACCCCGTGGTTAAACTTCTCTCCCATAATGGGTTTATATACTCCACCTTTGTAATAAAAAATATCTTCCTTAAAAGTTACATATCCACCTGCTGGTCCTTCCATTATTATTTCTTTCTTCCTATCTACGCTTGCAGATGTTTCTTGTGCCCAATCGGTGATGTTAACTAATCTGCTTTGCCAGTCTGAACATTTACTATTGCAGGACTGACCAGTTCCGGTATAAGGGAAACAAGCTTCATCCGGTACTCCATTATATGCAATAAGTGTATTTGCTGCATGGGTCCAACTCCCTGCGTTACACGGCGCCCCCCCTTCTGTTCTGCACGAAATTATAAATTGTTCAGATAAATTAATATCTCTTTCTGGAACCCCTTCCCATATATTAATTCTTGCCTCCATAGTTGCAAGCCATGCATGTGCCCAACAACTACTACAATTTCCTTGATTCCTAATCCCTGTCATCCAATTATGTCCATCTTTATTCCGCCAATCCCAAGTATCTGGAGGTGGAAAGTTCTTTGAATTTGTTGACTTAATTGAGTTAGTAGAATTTGTAGGTTCGTATTCTTCTGCTAATCCTTCGCGGAAAGCTTGTGCTTCTTCTTTGGATAGGGACTCGTAATACTTAGATATTTCTGTCTCCCCTGCAATCCAAGGGTTACCGAGTTTAGCTAATTCGGCTTGTAATTTAGCTAAATCTAACCCCCATACCTTGGAAATGCAAAATGCAAATTGCAAAATGCAAATTGCAAAAAATAGAAACTTGTTCCTTCCTGCAGTAGCGGGATTTTTACTTCGCTTCAACATAACTTTACCCTCCTTTTTATAAAATCAAAAATCAAGAGAATAAAACATCATTATTTACTATATAGCACGGAAGTAAAAATTGTCAAGTAAAAAATAATAATTCTTGCAAAAATCTTGCATTTATTTGAAAAACTTCTGAAATGCGTTCAAAAAATGTAGGGATTTGACTTATCAAGTCCAAAAAATAGGCTTATTTCTCAATGGACAATAAGGTTAAGAGGTTGGTGAAAATAGTTCTCTCTATTCTACCCGTTGACCTGCACTCTATAAAATCGCCCTCTATTTCAGAATATGTTTTTGGCTCCGCTTTGCCTGGAGTTTCGCGATAGAGAATATCTTTACGGAAGGCGACAAAAGAAGTTTTAACTCTAATTTTTGTTCCATTTGAGGTCGCACCGTAGGTCGCACCTCTTCCTGTGGGTATAATGACACAATGTACTTCTACAGATGATTCGCCATATAATTCACTTTCCTTCACAGGCTCATACCCGTTGTTCCTTTTTTCAACTGCGTATTTGCCAAAATTAGCTCCTTCAATCTCTAATGGAAAGGCAACGATTAAATCTTCTTGTTCCTGTGCTATCTCAAATCCCATATCTACTAATACTTTTTTCAGTGCTGGTAGTATTTCAGCAGATGGGGAATAAAAAATAGAATCTGTTTTTACATTTTCTATTTCTGCTTTTGAGTAAGTACAGGTATACGGGAATAAAAAACAACTACATAGCCCCCAAAAGCAGAACACTAATAATCTGATACTAATTTTATTTATAAGTGGGATAGATTTTATGTGTGTCATCCTAATTTCTCTGTGGTAGGGAGTAGCTCTTTTGTTTCATCTTGCAGAGGTGTGACCTCAAGTTTTAGAGTTCCTGCAAGTTTATCTCCTAATTGCAATAACTTTCGTTCTGTTTCGTCAAATTTATTTTTAGCATTAGTTAGATGTTTTCCTGTAATATCAAAGTATTCTTTGAATCTTGTAAAATCACCTTGCAGTCTTGATATAGATTCGCGAATCTCTTTTGCCCATTTTTCAACCTTAAACCCTTTCAGTCCCTCAATAATCACTTGTAAATAAGCATAGAACGAATTAGGTGACACGGGAATTACTCTTTTTTCAAGTGCGAATGAGAATAAATTATCGCTCGGGTCTATTGTTTTGATAATAGTTTCATAGTACACATTTTCTGCGGGTATATACATTAAGGCAAAGTCGTAAGTTTTTTCATCCGGGAGTATGTATTTTCCTGCTATATCAGCAATATGCTTTTTAACTGCCTTCATAAACTCTCGACGCGATGCTTTACGCTCGTCTTCGTTTTGGCTATTTATTATTCTTTCAAAACTTTCTAACGGGAATTTTGAATCCACAGACACTATTTTATCTCTTAAATGAATTACAGCATCTACTTTTGTGCCATTCTTGAACCCGTATTGGCAGGAATAGTATGGTTTAGGCAAAATCTGAGCCAATAGATTTTCTAAAAAAAACTCACCCAGTCCACCCCTAAACTTAGGTGGTTTTAGCAATTCCTGTAGCCCAATAATATCTTTTTCCGCCTCTATAATCTGCTTAGTAGTCTGAGAAAGCACCCCTAATTCCCTTGTTATACCGGTAATCGTAGTAGTTGCTTTATCTAATCTCGCATCTATATTGGCTGACCCGCTTTGCAATTGCTGAGCCATACCTTGCAATTGTTGTGTTACTTGAGTACTAAGCTGTCCCATCTGTTGTTGCATCAAACCTAATGCTTCATTATTCTTCAATCCCTTGACAGTATTTTCAGTGCGAATGATAAAAAAGAGTATAAATACAATCAGCATCCCAATTATTATAAACCCTATCATTACAATGTTATGGAGAATTGAGATTTTTGAAGCAGGTACTCTTTTATTCGTTTTTCCGCTAACTTTACATATTCTTTGTCTATATCATACCCTATATAATGCCGTCCTGTTTTAATTACCGCTATAGCAGTCTGTCCACTTCCAATAAATGGGTCCAAAACATTATCTCCTTCAAAAGTATAAAGTTGTATAAATCTATAAGGCAATTCCACAGGAAATGGTGCAGGATGTCCTATTTTACGGGCAGACTCTGCTGGAAATGTCCAGACACTTTTAGTAAATTCAAGAAACTCTTCTTTGGAAATTGTATTTTTTCTTTTATCAAAGTTGTCTTTTCCAAACTTATCTTTAGAAAAGACCAGTATATATTCATGGACATCTCTTAAAGTTGGATTAGCAGCAGAAAGCCAGCTTCCCCATGCTGTGGATGGACTGGAGCTTGAAGCTTTATTCCATATAATTTCTCCTCTCATCAGGAATCCTAGCTCGAGCATATCTCTGACTATAAAAGTGTGTAAAGGAATATAGGGTTTTCTACCCAAGTTCGCGATATTAATACAAACTCTGCCCCCGGGGACAACAACTCTATAAACTTCCTTCCATACTCTTTTTAGAAATTGCAGATATTCTTCAAGTGTAAAATTTTTATCATATTCTTTCCCAACATTATACGGAGGCGATGTTACCATTAAATGAATGCTATTATCCGGCAACTCTTCCATTTTCTCACTGGTCTTACAAAATATCCTATCTAAAAATTCTAATGTAATAGTATTTTCTATATATTTGCTTTTTTCTTCTTTAGGCAAGCCTTCATATAATTTACTTGTATAAAATAAAGTAGCATCATGGTTGATTCTCCCGGGAGAGCCGAAAACACTTGTTTTGGTTCCTGCTCCTCTTGAGTTTGTTTTCATTTTATTCTTCACTCCATAGTTCAACCCATCTTTTATATGGATTGAACTCTATATCTACCTTTTGCCAGTTTATTATAATTTTTTTTGTCCTGCCATTTTCAATTAAACCTAACATTGCTTCCTTAGTAATTTCAACGCCTCTTGGGTTTGTTCCCGCTTTAGGAAGTTTAATATAGTTACGCCTCTCTATGTTGTCAAGGAGTTCTCTCTGAACAGCTAACGGAATATAATAAAATCCTCCATTGCCTCCCCAATTAATCTGGACAAATAGCATATCACAAGAAGGATAATAGTTTTCACTAAATTCTATTGCTTTTTGAGCATCAACAGTCCATATAAGTTTAACTCCGCTAAAATTTGTACCTGTAATTGTCTTGATAGACACAGGCATTCCGAATAATTTTACCTCTACTTCTGCTTCGGTTATAGAGATTTCAGTTTCTACATTTGCTTCATTAAATTTGTGAACAAGTAAAGCAACTATTATCGTTTCCCGAACTGAACCAACTTGCATTCCAATTTTACCAGCTCTTGAGCTTTCTAATTCCGCAAGTTGGAATAAATAAGGTAATCGTGTTTTGATTTTATTTGTAAGTATTTCATCTTCAAATATTTCTTCTAAACGATTTGGCATTTCTATATTCCTTTTAATCTTCCTAATTTATTGTAATTTGTTAGTAAGAGTTTAATTTTTCTGAAAAGAAAGTCAAGAAAAAAAGCAACCTACCTAAAAAACTTGCCTGTTGCGAAATACTCTATTAAAAAGCATTGTCAACAAAAATTTGTGTCCCCCGGCTATATGCTTTTAAAAAATCTTGACATAGTATTATTAAGTGATATACTTTTACTATGAGAGTTACCACGCCTGAGCGTTTGAAAGATGACGAGGAAGTAGAAACTACCCTTAGGCCTCGCAGGTTTGATGACTTTGTCGGTCAATCCCGTATAAAAGAGATTCTCAATATCTCTATAGAAGCGGCAAAGCGTAGGGGTGAAGCCCTTGACCATATACTTTTTTTTGGTCCCCCCGGTTTAGGCAAAACTACTCTTGCATATATAATTTCAAGAGAATTAGGTGTCAATATATCTACTACTTCTGGTCCCGTAGTTGAGCGTCCTGCTGACCTCGCCGGTATCCTTACTAAACTTGGCACCAGGGATGCTTTTTTTATTGATGAAATTCATAGATTAGGTAAAGCAGTAGAAGAATATCTATACCCGGCAATGGAGGAATTTAAGATTGACCTAATGCTTGACCAGGGAGCGAATGCAAGAAGTGTATCACTTACTATAAATCCATTTACTCTAATAGGTGCGACGACGCGGTCTGGCTTACTTTCTGCTCCTTTGCGTTCAAGGTTTGAATTTACATTTAGGCTTGACTATTATTCTTCTGACGAGCTTCGGCATATAATTTTTCGTAGTTCCAAGATTTTGGGCATCCCTATTGATGAAGAGAGTGCTGTTGAAATCGCCTCTCGTGCCAGAGGGACACCTCGCATTGCTAATAGATTATTAAAACGGGTAAGAGATTATGCTGAAGTCAAAAGCAATGGGACAATAGATATTGAAATTACAAGATTTGCACTCTCTCAACTTGAAGTGGACGAAAAAGGACTTGATGAGTTAGATAAGCGTATCTTGACTACAATTATAGATATGTATCAGGGTGGACCTGTGGGCTTGAAGACAATAGCCGCTTCAATAAGTGAGGACCCGCAAACTATAGAGGAGATATTTGAGCCGTATCTTTTGCAATTGGGGTTTATAAAACGAACAGCTAAGGGCCGTGAAGCTACTCCACTTGCCTATAAACACTTTGGCAAACAGAAGAATAAATTATGGTAAAGGGATATTTTAGATAATTCTAATATGAAGTGGGTAAGTATAGTTTTAGTTATTATTTTAGGTAGTAAATTATGTGGTCAGTGGGAAGCAAATAAAAGATTGACAGTTTATCCAACTTATTATGACTTTGGCAGCTTTAATAATGCCAGAACAATTGCGGTCCGGGATACTAATGTGCATATTGTTTGGGAACATATGTATAGGTATGGTTCAGGTGAAGGTGAGCTTTATTATGTAAGGTCGGTTAATTCAGGTGAATCTTTTGAACCCGACACACAGCTAACTATAAGGCATTCGCATTATCCTTCCGTAGCGGTGCAAGATTCTGTAATCCATATAGTTTGGCACGACTTTCGGAATGGATATGGTGAAATATATTACAAGCGGTCTATGGATAATGGTAATAATTGGGGAGCGGATATAAGGGTAACTAATGATAATGGTTCGTCAAAGTATCCTTCCATAGCAGTGCAAGGTTCTATAATTCATATAGTTTGGGAAGAGGGTAGAGATGGTAATGATGAGATATATTACAAGCAGTCTATGAATAATGGCACTAATTGGGGAGCAGATACAAGGATAACTAATAATAGTAGTTATTCAGACTATCCTTCCATAGCGGTATGGGATTCTGTAATTCATATAGTTTGGATGGATAGGCGAGATGGCAATTATGAAATATACTATAAGAGGTCAACTGATAATGGGATGTTCTGGGATGCAGATGAACGATTAACTAATACTGTTACTGATAGTAGGTACTCTTCGGTAGCTTGTTGGAATAGTCATTATGATGTACATACAGTTTGGACAGATGAACAAGATGGCAATCAGGAAATATATTACAAGCGTCATAAGCGTGAAACTGGAATTGAAGAGTCCAAGATAGATATAGGAATTAGAGTAAAAAGTTCTATTGCTGGTATAGGGGGAGTAAAGTTTGCTATCTATTCATCTCTTAATTCATTAGTAGAGCTAAAAGTGTTTAATATAATGGGTAGAATAATAGATACTCGTGAGCTTACATTATCTAAGGGAGATAATAATTTTGATTGGTATAATGATAAGGGTGGAGTATATTTCTTTAGATTTAAGATAAGGGATGTTGAAAATCCCGTTGGAAATCCCGCAGCAAGCGGGGCAGCAGGCGGGGCAGCAAGTGGGAAAGAATTATTAAGCAAGGGCATTATTTTCTAGACTTCTGTTGGTTTTTAAGAATAAATCAGTTGATTAAACGAATGACTGGTTTAATTAAACGAATGACTGGTTTAATTAAACGAATGACTGGTTTAATTAAACGAATGACTGGTTTAATTAAATGAATGACTGGTTTAATTAAACGAATGACTGGTTTAATTAAACGAATGACTGGTTTAATTAAACGAATGACTTAGTTAAAGGAATGCATTTATAAGTGACAAAAGGAGGAGTAGGGCAATGGAAGAAGGCAAAATACCGGAGGCAAGTTTTGCCTCTCTGGTTCTATTTTTTGTAACTATAGCTTCGCAACATTTGGGCTTGGTAAAGAATCCGCTAACCGATAAGGTTGAGCGTAATTTTGAACTTGCCAAATATACGATTGATTCAATAGGTATACTGCGTGAAAAGACAAAAGGTAACCTTACCAAAGAGGAGGAAGAATTGCTTGAAAGTATGTTGAGCAATCTTAAACTTACATATGTCAGAGAACAAAATAAAGAGCGACCTCAAAAAGATAACCCCTCAAATACTACGGGAAATTAAAGAGCAAGGTGAAAAAATAGCCTTACTCACCGCATACGATTATCCCACAGCTATTATTGAAGATAAGGCGGGAATTGAAATAATTCTTGTAGGTGATTCGCTCGGTATGGTAATGCTGGGGTACGAGTCAACTCTTAAAGTCAAGATGTCAGACCTTTTAAGTGCTTGTAGTGCAGTTAAACGGGGTGTCCAAAGAGCAATGGTCATAGCCGATATGCCGTATATGTCGTATCAGCCGAGTAATTCCATAGCTATTAAGAATGCAGGTAGATTTATAGCAGAGTCAAATGTAGATGGCGTAAAACTTGAGGGCGCCGGTCCTATATTAAATGCACTTGAAAAGATGGGTGTATTTTGTATAATCGTAGAATGTGTAGCTGCTGGCGTAGTTAGTAGAATAAAGAAAGAAGTAAATGTTCCAATTTATGGTATTGGGGCGGGTAGCGATTGCGATGGTCAGATTCTTGTTGTCCATGATATGCTGGGGCTTTTACCAGAATTTTTGCCCAAATATGTTAAAAAGTATGCTAATCTATCTGAAATAATAGAGAAAGCAGTTAAAGAATATATTAAAGAGATTAAAACAGGTAAATTCCCTGATAAGGAGCATTCGTATCAATAATATGGAGGTCAAAAATGGATAACAAACAAGAGAAATCAGTATTTTTTCAAAATATACAACGAGGAATAGACAAAAGGATTATTTTTGTTTCCGATGATAGTTCTAAAATAATGTATTATTGCAAAAGGAATTATTCAACTTCTTTTAAGAATCCTGAAGAGAAAGTAAGGGCTTCGTATTTTTGTGAGCTTGTTTTGGACTATGATTATCTGACTAAAAAGATTGACATAGAAGTTCCTGTACCGAGAAGGACACCGGAAGACAGGGCAGATATGGTTGTATATGATGAGAAGGGAGTAGAGTACCTTGTTGTAAGCCGAGCGAGAGAGATAAAAATGTTATTGCTGATATTCCAAAAAGATATGGACAAGCACCAAAATATAAGTTTATCAAGGGAGATAAAGACAAGGACTTAAAAGAAGTTTCAAGAGAAGAATTAATCAGAGCATTAGAGAAATCACATGATACAGTATGGCAGGGTGGTAGATTAGCCCCAACTACCGCCTTTGATGAGGTTTCTAAACTGCTTTTCTGCAAGTTGAGAGATGAGAAAACCACAAAAAGAGGTGAAACCTATAGTTTTCAAATTGGGACGCACGAATCCGCAGATGAAATTTATAGACGAATAGATGCTATTTATCAGGAAGCCAAAAAAGAAGATGCAGAAGTTTTTAAAGAAGATATTAGATTGGACCCGAAAATAGTTTATAATGTTGTTGAGCATTTGCAGGAATTGGCTATAACCAAAATAGACCTTGATACAAAAGGAGTTGCTTTTGAGCGGTTTATGGAAGACTTTTTCAAAGGCAAGATGGGACAGTTTTTTACTCCAAGAGAAATTATTACTTTCTGCGTTGAAATGATGAACCCAGAGAAAGGCGATTTAGTCATAGACCCTGCCTGTGGTTCAGGAGGTTTCTTACTTAATACACTGGATAAGGTAAGAAAACATACTGAAGAAAATTATGACGAAAAAGAAGCATGGGAGCATTGGCATAAGTTTGCAATGAATAATCTGTATGGAATAGAGATAAATGACCAAATAGCCAGAGTATGCAAAATGAATATGATTATACACGATGATGGGCACACAAATGTTATAAGCACAGATTCTTTAAGAAATGTTGATGAAATTACAGAAATTCACAGAGAATTTAAGAAAAACTATTTTGATATTCTACTGACTAATCCACCCTTTGGAGCAATAGTTAAATCAACAGAAAAGGATTATCTGGACAAATACGAACTTGGCAAGGGTAAGAAAAACCAAAAAACAGAGATTCTGTTTATTGAGAGATGTTTGGACTTCTTGAAAGCAGGAACAGGAAAAATGGCAATCGTCCTGCCGGATGGAATTTTGACAAACTCATCATTACAATATGTCAGGGACTTTATTATGGAAAAAACTCAAATACTCGCAGTCGTATCATTGCCACAATTCGCATTTACGCATTTCGGGGCAGGTGTCAAAAGTTCATTGGTATTTTTGAGAAAAAAAGGAGAAAACGAAAGATTAGAAAATTATCCAATTTTTATGGCAACCGCAGAACATATTGGCTATGACGCAACAGGACGAAAAGACCTAATAAATGATTTAGACACAATCCTTGAAGAATACAGAAAATTTGAAAGGAGGTAGCCGCACCCTTTATGGGTGCGAAAAGATAAAACGCAGGCATAAAGCCTGCGGCTACCAGTGAAGGGAAAACATGAAACAATGTCCCATTCTTGAACAGAAACATAGACTGGCAAGGGAGTTCTATATCGGCGAAATTATCTGTGCTTTCACAATCTGTATTAAAGATAAAATAAAACTATTTTTGTCAAAAGAGATTTTTGACTCAATGACTGATGTTTTATTAGAGACCTTAAGTAAAAATGATTGTGAAGCTCATATTTACCTTTTTATGCCTGACCATTGTCATTTATTAATTGAAGGTAAAACAGAAAACTCAGATTTATGGCAAGGTATTGTTGATTTTAAACAAAGAAGCGGTTATTGGTTATATAAACAGAATTATAAAGCCAAATGGCAGAAAGATTTTTATGACCATATTTTAAGAAAAAATGAAGATGTAACAAAACAGGTAAATTATATTTTAGGAAACCCGGTTAGAAAAGAAATGGTAGATAGCTGGAAAGACTTTCCTTTCAAGGGGTCAACAATATATAATTTTGATGAATGGTAATCGCACCCTTTACGGGTAATGGATGCGGTAGGCGCACCCTCTATGGGTGCGAAATCTTTTGATTTAAAAAATGGTTCAACCCCGACAGGCGGATTTTTTGAAGAAAAAGGGATTCCTTATTTTCGTTCACAAGATTTTGATTTATTTGATTTTGAAATAAATCAGTATATTAAAAAAGAATTTCATGATAAATTAAATCGCTCTGCTATTAAACCTAAAGATGTCCTTCTCGCAGTAGTAGGAGCAACCTTAGGGGTTGTGGGTTATGTTCCTGATGATATTAAAGAAGGGAATATAAACCAAAATGTTGTAAGAATTAGAGTGAAAGATAAAGAAGTTAATCCTAAATTTTTAGCTATTATCTTATCTTCTAAAACAGGTCAGACATTAATAATTAGAAATTCTACTATACAAACACAGGCGTATATTAATAATTCTCAATTGGGCAATATTAGGCTTCCAATATCCTCTCTTGAAGTTCAAAATAAAATCGTCGCACTAATGGACAATGCCTATAATCAAAAAAAACAAAAAGAATCTGAAGCCCAGCAACTTTTAGACTCTATTGATGATTATGTTCTTGATGAATTAGGGATCAAACTACCTGAATTAAAAGACGAAATGACTTATATCGTTAATTCTGATACGGTTGAGCATAAAAGAATAGATGCTTATTACTACCAGCCGAAATTCGAGGAAGTTGAGAAAGCAATAAAGAATGGGAAGTTTGAAGTTATGGAGTTAAAAGAGTTTATTACAAAAATTCATTATGGAGCATCTGTAAAAAATGAATATGTTAACGAGGGTATTCCTCTTTTAAGAATCCAGAATCTAAAAGAGAATAAAGTTGATTTACGAGATGTTGTTAAACTTCCTGAAACAATGAAAAAAGAAATAGGAACTGCTTTTGTAAATGAAGGCGATTTATTAATTTCAAGAAGCGGAACTGTTGGCGTTGTTTCCGTTGTGCCAAAAGAAGCAGACGGTTTTGCTTTCGGCTCTTTTATGATTAAATTCTGTCTCAATGATAAAATAAATAAATATTATGTTTCTATATGGCTGAACTCACGATTGCAGAAACTTCTTACTGAAAGAGAAAAAATTGGGGCAATTCAAGGAAATATTACGATTGGAACAATTGAGAGTTTTAAAATTCCTCTACCTCCTCTTGCTGTTCAAAACAAAATCGCCGATGAAGTAAAGAATAGAATGCAGAAAGCAGAGCAATTGCAGGAATCCGCAAAAGAAGAATTAGAAAAAGCAAAGCAAGAAGTAGAAAAAATAGTATTAGGGGAATGAAAATTTAGATGAGATGGCAAGCGAGTTTGAAATAATAAAGAAATTGAGGGCCGTGTTTCCTAAAATAGGAGATGATGCAGTAGAGTTTAAGGTGTCAAATATACCAATAGTTAGCACTGATGCTTTTGTTATGGGAGAGCATTTTGGTGATTATTTCACGCCGTACGATATGGGATATAAGGCATTATCGGCTTCTATCTCAGATATTGCGGCCTGTGGTGGTATTCCCAAATATGTACTTGTTTCAATGGGACTCTCGTCAGGGGAGATGGATTTTATAAATGAACTTTATCGCGGGATGCAGGAAGTAGCTAATCTATATAAGGTTGAAATAATAGGAGGCGACACAACTAAGTCAAGCACTCTTTTTATAAGTGTAACTGTGATTGGTGAGACAAAACGATTTATTGGGCGTAATGGTGCAAGAGTAGGAGATGCAATTTGTGTTACCGGAGAACTGGGTAGCTCAGCAGCAGGTCTATTGGCTCTGAAAAACGGGCTCGTAGGGAACAGATATATCTGTTCCCTACACCTAAATCCCAAGCCCAGAGTGAAAGAAGGGATAAAAATTGGGAAATATGCAAGTTCAATGATAGATATTTCAGATGGACTAATAATTGATTTATCTCATCTACTTGAAGAATCGTGTGTAGGAGCGGAAATATGGAAAAACAAAATCCCAATAAGCAAGGAAACTATTAAGATAGCGAATAAGTTTTCTTTATCAGCACAAGATTTTGCAATGAGTGGGGGTGAGGATTTTGAATTACTATTTACTATTCCAAAAGATAAACTAAAAGAGGCACAAAAAAAAGTTGATTTCACAGAAATAGGAGAGATAATAGAACCGAGAACCGAGAACCGAAAACCGAGAATTATAGATGAAGAAGGAAATGATATACCTGTAGCAGGATTTGACCATTTTAATAGAAGTCCATTATTGTCTAAAGAATAATTCCCACACAAAAACATTGACAAATTAGAAAAATGTTTTACTATCCATAGAGGGTTTTGTTTTCTAATTTTGCATTTTGAGACTTGATTTTAAGATGTGGTTAATATCAACGGAGGCAAAATTTTCAGCCGCCCACCAATTACACGGATATTCAGGGAAATGCGAAAAACTACACGGACATAATTTCAAAGTTAAGGTTACAGTAGAGACAGATACATTACAAGAAATAGGATTAGGAATAGATTTTAAGGAATTAAAAGTAATGCTCATAGATGTGATTGAAAAATTTGACCACTGTAACTTAAATGAATTGCCTGAATTCAAAGCCCAGAGGTGCGACCTCAATCCGACAGCTGAAAATATTGCCAAACTTATATGGGACAATCTGAATTCTAAAATCAAATCACAAAATGTAGGGAACAGATATATCTGTTCCCTACGAGAAGTGCAAGTATGGGAGTCAGATACTAATTCAGTAATTTATTATGAAAGTGAATGAGATATTTAAGTCTATTCAAGGCGAGTCAACTTGGCAAGGACTGCATTGTGTATTTATTAGACTATCCGGATGCAACTTACGCTGTTCTTGGTGTGATACAAAATATGTGTATGAAAATGGGAATGAAATGTCAGTGGATGAAATTATTCATAATGTAGGGGCAGACCCATGTGTCTGCCCTGAAATAATGAACAAGGGCGAACACATAGGTTCGCCCCTACTGGTGGAGATTACAGGAGGTGAACCTTTGTTGCAAGAAGAAGTATATGAATTAAGCAATAAACTATTGGCGAAAGGGTATAAAGTATTGATTGAAACAAATGGCTCTATTTCAGCGGATAGACTATCTAATGATGTAATTAGAATAATAGATATAAAGTGCCCCAGATCAGGGATGTCAGATAAGGTCTATTGGGATAACCTTAATAAGTTAAGACCAATGGATGAGATTAAATTTGTATTATCTGATGAAATAGATTACGAATGGGCAAAAGAGGTTATTGAAAAATATAGGTTGTCTGAAAAGGCAAAGGTTTTATTTTCACCGGTATTAGACAATCAGACAATCAGACAATCAGACAATACCTATTTACTAAAACTAATCTCCGAATGGATATTGCGAGACAATTTACCTGTCCGATTACAATTGCAATTGCATAAATACATAGGAGTGAGATGAGCTATCTTAAAAAACAGGGAGATTCTTCGCTTTGCTCAGAATGACAGACTTAATGATAGAAGGGACTTAAAATGAAAGAATTGGCGGTAATTTTAGTTTCGGGTGGAATTGATTCTTGTGTTGCAGCGGCTATAGCCAACCTAAAATATGAACTTGCCTTTTTACATACAAACTATGGACAACTGACCCAATCCAAAGAGCTTGACTCATTTAATAAGATAGCTGACTTTTATAAAGTGAATAAAAAGCTCATTTGTGATTTTAACTGGTTAAAAGAAATAGGGGGTTCAAGTTTAACTGACCCTAGACAAGGGGGGGATTCCCCCTTGTCTACAACCCCCCAAAAACAGAATATAGGAACTATTAAATCCCAAATCCCATCAACATATGTGCCGTTCAGGAATGCGAATTTGCTTGGTGCTGCTGTATCTTGGGCAGAAGTAATTGGGGCGACTAAAATATTTATTGGCGCAGTAGCGCAGGATGCTCCTCAATACCCAGATACACGACCCGAGTTTTACAAAATATTTAATGAGTTGATTAGAGTCGGAACTAAACCTGATACAAAGATTAAAGTTATAGCTCCAGTAATCTATATGCAAAAAAGTGAAGTGATAAAGCTTGGAGCAAAATTAAATGCTCCATTACATTTAACATGGTCGTGTTATAAAAGTTCTGACCTTGAGGTCAAACCTCTTGCGTGTGGAGAGTGTGCAAGTTGTAAAAGAAGACTTGATGCTTATGAAATTGCAGGACTTAAGGACCCAATAAATTATGCGTGACCCAGCTATAGAAAAGCCCTTAAATGAACTTGAAATAGATAAGGTAGGGATTAAAAATCTCAAATACCCGATTAAAGTATTTGATAAAAAAGAGGCAGAACAACATACGGTAGCAAGTATTAATATGTATGTAGCGTTGCCACATAAGTTTCGCGGTACTCATATGAGTAGGTTTATTGAGGTGCTTAATAAACATAAGGACACGGTGGCAATGAAAAATATGCGTTTCGTATTACTTGATATAATAGAAAAATTTGACGCCTATTCCGCACACATAGAGCTCCAATTTCCTTATTTTATTGAAAAGGAAGCCCCTGTCTCTCATGCCCATAGTCTTATGGAATATGAATGCAAATTTATCTGCTCGTTATCGCAGGAAAGAAAATTTGAATTTATACTCGGTGTTTCAGTTCCCATAGCTACGCTTTGTCCGTGTTCAAAAGCATTAGTTGACAAAGGAGCACATAATCAGCGAGGTAAAATAAGTGTATTGATTAAGTTTCAGGGCTTCTTTTGGATTGAGGATATTGTAAATATTGTAGAAAATTGTGCCTCTACCCCTTTATATTCGCTATTAAAGAGGGAAGACGAACAATTTATTACCCAATACGCTTACGACCACCCTGCATTTGTTGAGGATGTAGCAAGAAATGTGGCCAGTAAATTGGATAAAGAGAAAGTTATAAGTTGGTATGCGGTTGAAGTAGAGAGTTATGAATCAATTCATAATCACGATGCATATGCATTTATAGGGAAAAAATAATGCCCGCTAACTTACCACCACAATATTTTGAGGCAGAAAAAAGATTTAGAACAGCTATTACACCACAAGAAAAGATAGCTGCTTTACGAGAAATGTTAGGTATAATGCCACATCATAAAGGTACAGATGGTATACGAGCTGAACTAAATACAAAGATAGCCAAATTAAACAAAGAGATGCAAAAAAAGGGAGGCACGAGAATATTCACTTACTCTATAAGAAAGGAAGGAGCTGCACAAGTACTTATGCTTGGATTAACTAATTCGGGTAAGTCTAATCTCCTATCTATACTTACAAACTCAACTCCTGAAATTGCACCATACCCATTTACAACTATTACACCGGCGATGGGAATGATGCCTTATGAAAATATACAAATCCAAATAGTAGAATTACCTGCATTAACACACGAATTTACAAAAAAGTGGCTATCCAGTCTTGTATTTTCAACTGACCTTTTGATGTTTATTATAGATTTAAGTGATTTGAGTAATATTGATATACTAAAAGAAAAACATACTTTATTCAGCAATAAAAAGTCTCTTATTGTTGGGAATAAAATAGATCTTGCTAATACAGAAGAAAACCTGAATAGATTAAAAAAAGAACTTGCTACCTCTGTTATAGCTATATCTTGTGTACAAAGAAAAGGAATAGAAGATTTAAAGCAGGAAATTTATAATTCATTAAGCATTATCCGTGTGTACACAAAGGAGCCCGGTAAAGAAGCAGAGCTAAATGAACCCATTATCTTATCCAAAGGGAGCACAATTTTGGAAGCCGCACGAGAAATACATAAGGATTTTGCTAATAACTTAAAATATGCAAGAATATGGGGGAGTAATAAATTTAATGGCCAAAGAGTAGCCAGAGATGAAAGACTTTCAGATGGTGATATCATAGAATTTCATATTTAGTGATATTTAAGGGGGCAAAAAAATGAAAGCATTTGAATACTATTCACTGACTAAAATAATATTCGGCGAAGGAAGCATTAAAGAAATAGGTAATCTATTACCAAAAGGGAGTAATAAAATCATTGTTGTTACTGGCAAGCATTCTTCCAAAGCCAATGGGTCATTGGAGATACTTAAAACATTACTTAAAAGCAAAGAATTATGGGTATTTGACGAGATAGAAGAAAATCCATCCGGCTATACTGTAAATATGGGAGCAGATTTATCACGCAAAAAGAAGGTAGATTTAGTAATCGGACTGGGTGGCGGTAGTGCGATAGATGCGGCAAAATGTATTGCTTTGCTAACTACAAATGATGGAGTAATAGAAAATTACCTTAATGAGAATAACTCGCCCATAAATCCATCTGTCCCTATTATTGCCATTCCGACAACAGCAGGAACAGGGTCTGAGGTTACTCATCATGTAGTGGTTACAGTAGGGTCAACAAAAAAGGGCTATTCAAATAATGAATTTTTCCCTAAAATAGCAATCCTTGACCCGAGTTTGACTATTTCAATGCCGAGAGAGATTACTGTAAATACAGGCATAGATGCACTTACTCATGCGATAGAAGGATATCTATCATTACGAGCGAATCCAATATCAGATTTGATAGCATTAGAAACTATCAAAATAATAAAAGAATGGCTACCAAAAGTAGTTATGAATGGTAAAGATATAGAAGCACGCTCGCAAATGCTTTATGCAAGTATGCTTGGCGGAATGGTAATCACTCAAACAGGGACGATAATTTTACATGCACTCGGCTACCCGATAACAACATTCTATGGAATACCACATGGTAGAATAAATGGTGCATTACTTCCTTGGGTGTTGGAATTCTTAAAAGATATGGAGAGAAAGAGGATTAACGAAATAACCCAAATCATTGGCGAGGTTACTAATTTTTTAGCTAATTTAGGGGTATCTATAAAGCTCAGAGACTATAAAGTAATTGAAACCGACATACCAAGATTTGTTCAAGATGTATGGGGGAAAAGGAATTTGACAATTACCCCAAAACCAGTGACCCAAAAAGATATAGAAAACATTTATCGCCAAGCATTATAAAATTAAATGTAGGGGCAAGTCTTGTTGAGATTGCGAAATCCCGAGTTATCGGGACACCTACTCTTGATGGTAGCCGCACCTTTTGCGGGTGCGAAAAATAAAACGAAGGCGTAAAGCCCGTAACTTGACATTTTTCCTCCCTTTTAAAGTTTGTAATTAGTGTCGGCAGAAGTTCCCCCGACATCCGTCAAAGTTCCCCCGACATCAGCAGAAGTTCCACCGACACTTGTGAAAGTTCTCCCGACATCAGCGGAAGCTCTCCCGACATCAGCAGAAGTTTCGCATGGGAGTAAAAAACTATGAGATTTTTCGCTTCGCTCAGAATGACAGAAGGAAATTAGAATGACAGTACGGATTCAAAAATTACATCATTGCACTTTTACCTTGACTTTAAGCAAATAGAGAGTTATTTTTTAACAAATGCTGACTTATATTAAAAGTAGGATTAGGCAACTTACCCTTTCCGTATATCTTGGTCAAGCAGTGATAAAAATTATGACCGCATTCGGAGTAGGGCTTTTTATATTCCTATTACTTGATTATTGGCTATTTTTGACATCAGGAATTAGATTATTATTACTTGCGGTAGTATGCGTAGTAGGACTTGGTATTTCAGCTATCTATAAGTTTAATGCAGTACGGGAATTAGAACAAAAATTGCCCTCTCTTAAAGGAAGGCTTTTTGCTTCCCTATCATCTTATAGAAAAGAGAACGGCTATTCATACGAGTTAATTGATGAAATAATTACCCAAACCCATAGTCTTTTGATAGCTACGGATATAAGGCAGATAGTTAAGAAACATTTAATTCCTTTCGTAAAGCCACTCATAGTTAGCTTAATCGTAGTTGGTATTAGTTTATTTTTCATCCCCTCTCCTAAATCTATTTGGTTGAAAAGATTTGTGTGTCCGAACAGTAAATTCCTCTCTCTGAATGTATATCCAGGTGATATTAAATTAGCGTTCGGAGATTCAGTAGAGGTAAAAATAACCCCTAATGGCTTAATTCCACATAAGCTATATCTTATAGTCAATGGTAAAAGTACGCCACTTCATAAAAGACAAGGAATGTTCACCACTGTATTAGAAGCAACAGAAGATATTACCTATTATGCTCGTGTGGGCGATGTAGCAAGTGAGAGGCATAAAATTTTAGTCCTATTAAAACCATATATTAAGAATATGGAGCTTACTTATATTTATCCTCAATATACTAAAATACATCCTTTTGTAAGTAATACTCCCTCTATTGATGCCTTGTATGGGACACAAATTGAAATTAGAGGGTCGGCACAGGTAAGTTTGGACTCAACTATTGTACGCTTTAAGAATGCCAAAGATGTATATTCTGCTGTTATAAATTCATCTATTGTTGTGCGGGTCAGGGGACTCCTGCCAAAACGGGATCCCGCAGAAAGCGGGACCGCACCTACCCATCTGAATGGTAATAACTTTACCGCAAGATTTAATGTTACCCAGACTGACACTTATCAATTGTTGTTATTTGCGAGCAATGGGCTAACAAATGCGAGTGAAAAGTGGAATATTAGGGTGTGGGAAGATGAGTTTCCCAGAGTTGAAATCGTATTCCCTGGTGCTGATATTGAATTACCTGCTACTATGAAGATACCTGTAATCGCACATATTAGTGATGATTACGGAATTTCAACCACAACTATTGTTAGTGATAGAGGAAGTTGGAAGATGAGTAATGAACTTGGACAAGATACAGTAATTGTTTATGAGTGGGACTTATCTTTGCTTTCTATTCTGCCCGGCGAGATAGTGAAATATTGGGTAGAAGTGTATGACAATGATGGTATTAAGGGACCAAAATTAACAAAATCAGCCGAATATAGGGTTTATTTCCCAACAGTTGAAGACATATATGAGCAGATAACCCAAGAAGAGACTAAATCTATAAATGAATTTGAAAAAGTGCTTGATGAATTACAAGCATCAAGTGAAAGCATAGAAAAAATTGCCTCTCTCTCCACAAGTACTATGAATTGGAAAGAAAAGCAAGAGGTTAAAGATGCTCTGGCAAAGATGAAAGAAATAGAAACCCAATTAAAAGGAATGCAGACAAGATTAGATGAACTTTACAAACTCATGGAAAATAGCTTGGCAGCTGATAGGGATTTAGTGGAAAAGATAGAAGAACTACAAAAACTGTATAAAGAACTTAATTTACCACAATTAAACGAGGCTATCCGTAAAGTAGAGGAAGCAATAAATAAAAATCCTGACCTGTTGAGGGAAGCAATTAAGAATTTAAACCTAACACAAGAAGAAATAAAGAAACGGATTGAACGCACAGTAGCTATGCTGAAGCAATTTAAGAATGAACAATCTCTTAAAGCATTGGCAGATAAAGCCAAAGAACTACAAGAATGGCAAAAAGATATAAATGAAAAGACACAAGAGGTTCAACCTCCGGGAGATTCGTTATCCTCTTTATCCAAAGACGAAGAATCTTTGCGTAAAGAACTTAACCAGCTTGCCCAAGAAATGGATAAATTATCAAAAGATATGCCCTCATTAAGTAAAGAACTTACAAAAGAAGGCGAACAGGCTCAAATTACTGAAAAGCAATTATCACAGGCGGCGGCTCAACTTTCTATAGGCAAAAAACCGACTAAATTACAAAAACAGATATTAAGCCAACTATCTACTATGGCATTAAATCTTAATTCCCTATCCCAACAAACAGCCCAACAGCAACAAGAAGAAGTAGCACGAGAAATCAGGAGATTAGAAAATGAACTACTATTCCTTTCAGTTGAAGAGGAAAATATTATTACCCGTAAGTTTTGCGAGCAGGTGCGAGCAAAAGAAGGTAATTCTGCTCGTATTTCTTCTGTTTTATCCTCCGACAAGTCGGAGGTAGGGGTTGGCGGGGAAGGTGTCCCCGCCTTAGATATGGCTTTTAGGCAGGAAGCGATAATTAAAGGAACTAAAACTATTAGTAATCAGTTGCAAGCACTAACAAAAATGTCACCTTTTATCCCTCAATCAGCAAATAAGAACTTGGATAATTCATTATCTTTAATGGAACAGGCAAAGCAAAGGTTTGAAGAAAATAACATACAAAAGGGAGTAGAATTAAGCCAATCTGCTATGGCTCTTATTAACAAGACAGTAATGGAACTTATGGAAGCAGAAAAGGATTTAGAGAAAAAAATGTGCTCAGGTGCTGGGATACCATTTTTAATGCAACAATTGTCTTCCCTCACAGAAAATCAACAATCCCTAAATCAATTAATCCAATCCCTATTACCACTCAATATTATGCCGGGTGGATTAGGACAACAGATGCAGGTGCTTTCAGCACAACAACAAGCATTGGCAGATAAGCTACAACAAATAGCACAGGGATTAAAGGGTAAAGTTTTAGGTGATTTGGGAGGTACGGCGGGTGAGATGGAAAAGATAGCACAACAGCTAAAACAAGGTATTACAAAAGAAATAGTGAACCGCCAAAATAGTGTGCTTAAACACTTGTTGGATAGTCAAAAGTCTATTTATACTAAAAAACAATCAAGACGCAGAGTTTCAGAACCCGGTAAAGATTTTACAAAACTGCCATCACCCATTACACCTGAACTTATAACTAAGCGTGGCATAGCACAAAAAGATATATTAAACAAGTTAAATAACTTAAATTCTTATAAACAATACGAACCCCTTATCCGTGCCTATTATCGTGCATTATCTACTGAATAAGCGTAAGTATTAAACTCGCAAATTCAATGTGACTATTAATTGTAGCGGAAGGATTTTCGGAACAAAGTGAAGATCCCGTTTTGACGGGAATCCTTCCATTTGTCTCTTTTCTCATTTCTTATGGAGGACTAAAGACCTACGCTACGACTCTTATTGCTATTTTAGTATCGTCAACTTCCGCGTCACCTTGAATTCACCGGCACTTCTTGCGGGACATTTTTTCGTACCTTTTTGCACCCATAAAGGGTGCGAAATCGTTAAATTTAACCAATTACCATTTAACCAATTACTATTTAACCAATCACTATCTTACGGGTTGACTATGCAATTGGCGACTTCACTAAATGGGCCGACTCGCCCCTTCCTATCATACCACTGCGCCTTATATTCGACTGCCAACGCCGTCCCATCCCCTATACTATGCACATACGGGCTTTTAGTATCATCAGCCAGCCACTGCCAGCTACC
>JACQXS010000075.1 GCA_016208615.1 Candidatus Stahliibacteriota bacterium
CATCGGTTGTATAATTAGCTTCACCCGTCCAATCAAGGGTTGGCGGATTACCTACACTAAAGTATTTATTAGCTGAAACAGTTATATTATTTGTCTCATATCCCGTAATAGTTATAGTATATTGCCCTTTTGTCGCTCCTACCGGCACTACCCAAGAATACATATATCTACGCCAAACTGAGGGATTATTGGGGTCAGTTTCATAAAGAACCATTGGTTGGTCACTTACAACTGGTGTGCCAAGAGGATTAGTAATTGTTATTCTTGCCTGTACTATATCAAAAGAGCCAAAAGGGTCTGAAAGCTCTGCTCTCGTAGTTACGCTATCATTATCAGAAAACACACTTACCTCAGGTCCACTCTGACCTCTATAGGTTTTTATCCAATCTATTTCTATATATGTGGTAGTAGTAAGTTCAATTCTTGACCTATATTGGCCACTTGCATTACCGCGATAGATGTAAATATTGCCCGCCGGTGAAGCAGGATTATCTATTCTTAATATCATTTTACCACCAGCAGGGATAGTAGGGGAAGAAGCTAATTCAATATAGTAATTGATTAGTGTTGGAGTAGTAGTATTTACATTTTGTGCCTGTGAGCCAAGCGTTACTGTGCCCGTAGAAGGATGATAATATTGCAGCACTACATTTATGCTTTTATTTACTCCACTTGTATTGATATATAATGGGATAGGCACATCGTTATTCGCACCGGCTATTTTCTGTATAGTAAAAGGTTTAGCAAAATAGGGCCTCTGACTCCAAAAATTACTTGACCCGGCACCTATTGTAGCAGACCCACCACCAGTAAATATAGTTGTATTGAGTGAATCTGGATGCAAGTATAGTTGCTTTGTCCCACTTGGCGGTGGTATTATAGTTACCAAACTCGCATCATCCCAAGTGGCAGAGTAAGCTATACCTTGTGCCTTTATATTTGTCGTATCTACCGTGCCGTAAGGTGTGCTGGCAGGGACTATTTTTCTTACCACTACTCTATGACTATCTGCTGCTGGTACTTCTATATCCGGCTGATTATTAGTATTATTATCATATCCCGTTGCTACCCAATCCCAACTCCCATCTCCATTATCATCACGACCAATCAAGATGCTCGGGAAATCATATAAATAAGTGACTAAATTAGAGGTATGTGTTGGAATTGTAAAGTCAAATCTGTCAAGCACTCCACCATTATTCATCATTAAAGTATCATATACATCTGTGCCAGGCACTGTCTCCTTGCTCTGATTTGGGTCAAGTGTGAACTCGCCTATATAGACATAAATAGTGGCGGAATCATTAGAGCGATTCTGGTCCATACCCAAATTTGTATAATAAGTGATTGTGTACCAGCCAGGATCCAAAGCACTGATATTCCAATTATAGGAGACTTGAACTAATTCAGTATCAGGAATAGCAAAGTCTATGGTATCAGGAGTTGTATTTAACACAGGTGAGCCACCTGCTGTTCTTATTAGCAGATAGATAGGTAAGTTCCTTATATCTACTACCCCATAAACCGCAGCATCACACAATATATTTACCGTACCCTGACTCTTATTAATACGGGCACTATCAAGTGGGGAAGTAATATCCTCTATACCCACATCATATAGTTCTTGATTGATAGCATTGTTTATTAGCGTTCGCATATTATTGTAAGTATTATGGTAGCCCCAAATTAAGGGAATAGTCCAAGTTTCACCAGCCGCCAAAGTTGCACGATTCCACCTGAGAGCAGTGGCAGCATCTCCACCATATGAATTACCATTTGCCAAGCCATCAGTTCTTATCCTGCTCCATATAGTTGAAAATTCATTTACATCCCAATCATCCGGTGTAAAGTTAGACCTATAGCCACCATATGATTGTGGTGAAGCTGTAGATTTATACCCATACACCAGACCATCGGTTGATATGTAGGCACAACTATCGCCAGTATATGAACCATTATAGTTCCAATCCATTCCTTGAAAAAATCTTACATTAGTTGCCGCCACCACACCATTATTCCGAATATAATAGACACAAGCAAACCAACTATTATTATCTCTTAGGACTATTTTTTGCGTCACAACAAATTGAGGTGCCTGTGTCGTTGTTTGCATCTGAGTAACAATAGCACTTTCAATCTCATTGTCCGGAGTATAATTAGATGCGGTTACAGTACGGGCAGTTTGATTAAAACAATAATTTTGATTCCCTGAAGTAGTACCATTATTCCAATTTGTGCCCGGATTACCATAATTAGTAGCTAACCCATCCCTTCTAATCGCAATTTTTGACCCCGCAAATGCATCTATACTATTGGCTATACCATCCAATTGATTGTCCAATCCACTATGGTCTATAGCTACGCCCGGGGTACCACCATTATAAGGGTAGCCAATAAGTCCAATCATCCCTGCCTTATACCTATTACTCGTATAAATATTGGCAGTCTCAATAATCAAAGATTGATTAGGGGCAGGCGGGTCTAATGTAACATCATAACCATAAATTGGATCATCATAAAAATATAATATGTTACCTTCAATATACACATTTGTCTCTTCCTTAGTGAACCCTTCTACTCTATTACCTTCACGAATATTATGAATACTCGTACCATCTATGCGTTTTACTCCTTTCACACGATAGCCAGAAGGAATAATACAGGATAACCGATACCATTGCCCATCTATCTTATTATGAAGCATAACTCTTATACGAAACTCTGCTAAATAATCTTCTTGCATAAGCGTAGCGGCAAAAAACTCTAATGGCAGGTCAAACCGCTCATTCAATAGTTTTATATTATCCGAAGTCAATGGCACTTCCACTTCTAATGTCGCCATTAAGGGCAATAGGGTTTGATTATTAGCTTTTAGTTGTTGGGTAAGAAGACATCCATTACTTAACACCTTTGTCTCCTTAATCTCTAATTTACTTAAAAATGTAATTTGAGATATAAGTTGAGATATATCACAAGAAAAATTACCACTAATCCTAAATACACAGGTTTTTGATATAGGGTCATAGGATAAAATATATGTAAAGTTATCACTCCCCGAATTAGGTTCAATCACCGCCATATCGGGACCTACCCTGCCAGAAGTAGGTAATCTTGTTAATCCATTAAATAAACTTAATAAAATAATTAGTCCCATTTTGTAAGTTGACTATTAACTCTATAATTTACAATAGTATATAAAAGTAAATTGTCAAGTTAAATTACACTTATTTTTTTCTGATGTTGCAATCAAGGGGACTTTCTTTAGTGTAGGGAATAATTGACAAGGTATTCCTGTAATTGGTTCACTTCTCGCTTTGTTAGACCGATATTGGGTTTATACGATTCGTGGTACAAGGTAGTATCGCAATAAAGCCCGAAAGTATTAGAAGTTCGGTTTTTAACAACTTTAATTTCTACCATATAATTACCATTTTTTAGTTCCTCAACCCAAGAAGCAACATACAATTGTGTTCTGATAGTATCACAGAGTATAATTTTTTGCTGTGTAATTTGATAGTCCCAACTTTCACCAAGTACTAATGGTATATGTATCCACGGCACCCAAGCCGTAACAATAGTATCCTCTACTCCATTAACAAATATAGTCTCATAATAAAATCTATCTATCCGAGCATTATCTTTCCACCAGTATTCAGGAATTCCATTTCGCTCCAGAAGCCAACACTCTCTCGCCAGTATAGTTGTGGTATCAGTTACTCGCAGATTTATAGTATCTCCTGTCTGTACTTGCAAGTAGTCCCAAGTATTACCTACTTTAAGCGGGAAGTAATCTGCACCGGCTCTAAATAATAATGGGTCTTCAGCACAACCCAAAAAAAGCTGAAAGCCAAAAACTGAAAGCCAAAAGTAAAAAAAATTCTTCATAATTTTATGCCAAAGTTTAGTGTCAACACTATAGCTTTTGGTACTGTATAGTAAGCAATTTCAGGTACCAAGAAATGTTCTTTGCCTATTCTATAAATAGTAATTAGTCCAAGGTGTGTCCAAATTCCACTACTTCGCTCTTCTCCTATTTTAGCAGTTTCTATAATATGGTAAGCCCCTACTCCGGCTGAGCAGTATATATTTCTGAACACTTTAATTTCCTCTCCCACACTAATCTGAAATATGTTTATATTACGCTCATCCCGATTAAAATTAACTAATCTATATTCTAATTTTACACATTCACAGTATTGGTGGGAGATTTTAATTTCTTTTCCCGTAAAAGATATATTAGTCAACCCCCCTATAGGTGTAACTATACCTATCCCAATGGATAATTTAGTATTCGGTTCACAGGTATCAGTAATCGTTGTCAGTGCTGAATCACAAGAAACAACAGAAAATAGAAAATAGAAAAAAGGAAACATCTTTACTTTTGTGTTACTTCCTTTATTCCATACACTTCAATTAAATCACCTTGTTCAAGTTTTACCGATTCTTCAAACCCTATGCCACATTCTATTCCTTCCATTACTTCTTTAACTGGGTCTTTTATCCTTTTAAGCGAATCAATTATACCCTCATAAACAACCGTATTTTCTCTTTTAACTCTAACTTTCTCCCCTCTTACAACCTTGCCCTGTATCACCAGACATCCAATAACAAAGCCAACACCTGATATTTTAAATACCTGTTTCACCTCTGCCTTTCCGATATCGTATTCTTCAAATTTAGGCGGTATTAAGCCCTTGAGTGTATTTTGTATATCCTCAATCGCATTGTAAATAATATTATAGGTTCTGATGGATACATTTTTTTCTTTCGCCATTTGATAAGCATTGGCATTCTCTTTCGCATTAAATCCTAAAACCATAGCCCCTGATGCAGCAGCAAGCAATATATCTGACTCATTTATCTCACCCGCTGCTTGATGGACGATACTTATTTTAATTTCTTCTTGATTAAGATTCTGCAACATATCAGATAAAGCTTCAGCACTACCTGCCACATCTGATTTGATGATAATTTTAAGTTCCTTGTTCTTCTCCATTCCAATAAGTTGCATATCTTCAATTACTGGTTTCCTACCCTTGGCTACTTCATCTCTGATAGACATTTTTCTCATCCTACATATTTCACGAGCCTCTCTTTCGTCAGAAACTACTCTTAAAATATCGCCTACCTGTGGTATATCATCAAGCCCTACAATCTGTATAGGATCTGATGGTAAGGCCTTATTTTTGCTTTTTCCCCATTCATTGAATAAAGCCCTAACTTTACCTGATGTGTTGCCCGCAAGTATTGGGTCGCCTATCTTAAGTATTCCCTGATGAATAATAGCTGTCGCAATAGGTCCTCTACCCTTATCTAATTTAGTTTCTATTATAGTCGCTTTTGCTTCCACCTTCGTATTTGTTTTAAGTTCAAGCAACTCAGCCATTATAAGTATAGTTTCTAATAATCCTCTAATTCCATCACCTGTTTTAGCTGAAATTTTACAACAGGGAACATCGCCGCCATATTTTTCAGTAACCACACTATAATCTAATAATTGTTTTTCTGCCTCGTCCGGATTTGCCTCGGGTAAATCACTTTTAGTAATTGCCACTATTATCGGAACGGCAGCATCCTTGGCATGATTAATCGCTTCTACTGTTTGTGGTTTTGCACCTTCGTTTGCCGCAATTACTAAAATAACAATATGTTGAGTAATTCTACCGACTTCGGATTCCACAACATTAGTATGTCTAATATAATCAAGCAATGTTGTTTTGCCGTGGTCTACATGGCCCATCACAGTAACAATCGGGTATCGGGGTTCAGTTGCTAATGATAGTTCTTCTACTTCTTCCTCTTCGTAAGTAGCCGAAAGTGTAGCTTCACATCCATATTCACTGGCTATAGTAGCGGCAGTTTCAAAGTCTAACCGATGATTTATAGTTACATTAAGCCCCAATTTAATACACTTTGCTATAAGGTCAAGTGGGTCAGTTCGTAAAAAGTCAGCCAACTCCCTAACTGATGTGAGTTCAGCAAGCAATATTTGTTTGGACCTATCCTCCACTACCTCTTCTTTTATTTCTTTTTTATATCTTTTTGTCCTTTCACCCATCTTTATTTTTGTCATCGTTTCGCGCATCTTCTGTTCGGCACGCCCCTTTTCGCGTAATTGCTTTTCTTTCAACTTTTCATATGTAGATGGAGGGATGCGAGCTCGTATTTTTCGCTTCTCTAATTCTATATTTTTAACCTTTTCTTTGTCTTTTTTTAAGTATTCCGTGCAAGCATCTAACATTTCTTTACCCATAGGAGCCATAGGAGATGCCGCATCATAGCCCAACTTTTTCAACAACTTAAGCATCGCCTTACTTGAAATGCCCATTTCTTTGGCTATTTGGTATATTCTTTTCATTACATCAATTTACGAGCCAACTCATATATTTTTTCTGCATTGTGTTCACCTATTTCTTGAATCTTTGCCAACCCGTCTATTCCTTTATTTAATATATCTGCGGTTGTAAATAAGCCATTGGCTATAAGTGTCTCTTTTATAGATTCTGAAATCCCAGGTATAAAAACTACGCCCTTAATCTTATACTCCTTTTCAGACATTATGTCAATTTTGACCCCCGTAAGTTTGCTGGCAAGCATCACATTTTGGCCACTCTTACCTATGGCTTTGGGTAATTCGTCATCTTTAACAACTAAAATTGCCTTCCCTTGCTCAGAATTTGAGTCTTGGTACAATATTTTAACCCCTGATAATGCCCGGCTAACAAGGACTATTGACTCAGAAGTATATTGAATAACATCTATTCTTTCATTATTCAATTCTTTCACCACTACCTGTATTCTTGTTCCCTTCACTCCTACACAGGCTCCTATGGGGTCAACTTTTGGATTATTTGAAGCCACCGCTATCTTGGCTCTTATTCCTGGGATTCTGGCAGCCAATTTTATTTCTACTATTTTTTCTTGTATTTCCGGTACTTCTTGCTCAAACAACTTTTTCAAAAAATTGGGATGAGTGCGTGAGAGTAAAACTCTACCCCCCGGAGTTACATTAAGCACATATGCTTTAATAAGATTACCCTGGTAATAGTTTTCGCCAGGTATTTGTTCTCTTGTCGGCATTATACCTTCGGCATCTTTTAGTTTTATTATTAGTTCGTGGGTATCTACTTTTTGCACTGTCCCAGTCTCTATTTCGCCTATCTTAGTAATATATTTTTGTTGAACCTTTTCCTTCTCCTTATCTTTTATTTTTTGAACTATCATATTCTTAGCCATGGCAATTGCGTTTCTACTAAGGGTTTGGAATTGGAATTTTACTCTTATATAGTCATTTAACTTACATTGCTCGTCTAATATTTGTGCATCTTTAATTAGTATTTGGGTAGCAGGATTAGTTACTTTATTTACCACTTTTTTTAACAAATACACTTCTACACTGCCACTACTATCAGAAACCACCACATCACAAGCCGCCTCTTCTCCAAAATCAACCTGTACCACCGCAGTAAGCGTTTCTTTCATCGCTTCAACCATAAACTCTCTTGAAAACCCTCTATCTTCTGCGGTCTGTGTAATAAGTCTTAATATATCCATCGCTCTTAGTTTTGAACTTTTAACTCTTTTAATATCTCGCTTACTGCATTTGCCTTTAATACGGAAGTAGAAATTTTACCATCCCTACTTTTTATTTCTACACTATTTTCGCTTATTGACCGTTCGCCTATAACTATTTGCCACGGTATCCCTATTAATTGTGCATCCTTAAATTTTACTCCTGCTGTCTCATCCCTATCATCCAATATAACTTCTGTTTTTTCTTTAAGATTCTCCCAAATCTCTTCTGCCGCTTCTTTTATTTTAGGATTCCCAATATTTAATGGTATTATAACAACTTTGTAAGGTGCTACTTCACTTGGCCATAGTATTCCATTAGAATCATAATGGGTTTCTATTATAGTCGCCATTACCCTCTCTATCCCAATTCCATAGCTTCCCATAATAATGGGCTTTTGGTCTCCTTTGCTATCAAGAAAAAAAGCGACCATCGGAATAGAATATCGTGTACCCAACTGAAATATATGCCCTACCTCTATAGTTTGTTCCAAAGATAACGGGGATTCACAATTTGGACATATATCCCCAGTATTGGGTATCTCAATATCCTTCCACTCATTTACTTTCAAATCCCTATCAATATCTACATCCTTAAAATGATACTCATTTTCGTTCGCCCCTGTAACTAAACCCTTCTCTCCTTGCAATGAGTAATCGGCAATTGTCCTAATAGCAAGCCCAATAGGAGATACATAGCCCGCTTCTGCACCGGTTATAGATTTTATTTCGTGTGGCTCGGCAATTCTTAATCCCTTGATACCCAATTTTTCTATACTCACCTCGTGGTCCCCTCTAATCAAGACAAAAATAGGCTCACTATTATTGAAAAACAATAAACTTTTCATTAGTTTGCTTGGCGGTACCTTCAAAAACTCGGATATCTTATCTACACTACCTTCAACAGGGGTATAGATTTTAGTGAGTAGATTAGAGCCATTACTCGCATTATCACTCTTCTTTCTTTTGTAGCTTGCTATTTCACGATTAGATTGGTAGCCACATTTTTTGCATACTATAATTCTATCCTCCCCCCCCTCAGAAGGGACCATAAATTCTTCTGATAATCCGCCGCCCATAACTCCACTCGGAGCTTCTACAATTTTGCAATCCAAACCACATCTTGTAAATATACGAATATAGGCATCACGATGCAAGGCATAACTCCTTTTAACTCCTTCCTCGTCCACATCCATTGAGTATGAATCTTTCATCATAAATTCCCTAACCCGCAATACACCGCCGCGGGGCCTCGGCTCATCTCTATACTTTGTTTTAATCTGGTACCATATTTGGGGTAAATCTTTATATGAATGCAATTCTTTACTGGCAATATCCGTGATAATCTCTTCGTGTGTTGGAGCAAGGCAAAGTTCCCTATCTTTCCTGTCATTGAACTTAAATATCTCATCTCCCCAGCCTGCCCATCTGCCTGTCCGCTCCCATAAATCACGCGGCGAAAGTGATGGTAATGCCACTTCTTGCGCCCCTATAGAGTTCATCTCTTCTCTTATGATGGTAATAATATTCAAAAGCACCTTCCAACCCAGCGGTAAATAGGAATATACACCACTAATCAATGGCTTTACAAGACCCGCCCGTAGTGATAAGGAATGCGATATATTATCCACCCCCTTAGGCTGCTCTTTAAGAGTAGGAATAAAACTTTCGCTCCACCTTATACTCATATCAGCTCTTACCTCCAAATACTTGTTATTGCTGTCAGAAACTCTTTTATCTGCTGAAAAAAGACACAAACAATAACAACATAAAGAGCACTAAGAACTATTCCAATAATAGCCATCTTTCTGCCTTTGAGTTCAGGTTGTTTTGTTATCTCTCGTAAAGCCAATATACCAAATACTATCCCCAGTGTCCCTTTTTCTACACCCAAAAGCTGAACAAATGAAATTATACCTAATATTAAACTAACTAATGCAAATTTAGATTTCTCCATTTCGTCCTCTAATTACTGCAAGATAAAAAACCTGGGGCTTCTATTTTTTTAGCTCCACCCCAGGTTTTTTAGGGTTGACTTACTTTTTTTCTTTCTCTTTTTTCTCTTTGGACTGACAGCAAGCAGATTCTTCTGTTTTTTCTTCCGTCTTTTCCTCTTTCTTTTCTTCTACTTCCTCTTCTTCAAACACTTCTTCTTTCTTTTCCAGCAAATTCTTTTCGTCCTTTATCTTTACCAGCACAGTGTATATAAGGGTCTGGCCCGCTGCCCATATACTGATTCCGTATGCCATTACTAAGAAAGCAACGAAGTAAAAACTAATCCCGATTAGGAATCCGCCTATCCATTCTGCCACATTAACCGGCATCAATACCTTAGGATAAATCAAAATAGGTACCATCCTGCCGATTATATTTTCAACCCACTGTATCGGTGGACAAGGCGACAAATACCATAGCCCATTATTCCAAATAGTACTCCACCACGAGTGTGCCGTCCCATCTATCATTCTTGTGCCTGCCCATATTCCAACCGCCCACTGAAATAATATAAGCGACTTCTTGATTAACCAACCAAATATCCATACTCCTGCAAAACTACTAACCCCTACAAATGCTTCCCATACTACGATTCGCCATGTCTGGTCATTGAGGCAGCTGAATAGCTCAAATAGAGTATCAAATGTGTCAGAATCAGTAGTCGTGCCAATAGTAGGGCTAAGGACTAATGAAAGCACAAATACTATCGTGAGATATACTATAAATATGGCCCCAAATGCGACAGGGATAAAAAATAGACCCGCTAACACTTGACCTGCGTGTGGAATCCTACCAATCAGCCCACATATAAAACCAACAAGTATAAGAGAGGCAATAAAAACTACCAATACACCGGGTGATAAAATCACAGACTTCCACTGCTTAAATGAGTGCTTTAAGGCATCCGTGACCTCATAAAACTCATCCCCTCTCAACTGCTCAATAGTGAGTTTGGATATGGCGCCGATAGAAAGTAGCTGCATCATCACAAAAAACGCTATCCCGACAGCCCACGCTACCCAGCCATACCACATAAAATGGGTCTGCCCTATCACTGGCACAGGTATGTACTTGAATTGACCCCACACCTCATACCAAGTCCAGTCCGGCGAACACGCATACGCCACATACGCCATCACAGAATATAGAATAGTGCCGAACAGCAGTCCTATAAACCCTACCCATATCTTTTTGGCGGAAAACCCTACGCGAGCCGCCCTTACTACATCTGCAAAGTTAAACCGCATCTCCCCCTCCTTTCCTAAAAATACTTACTATAATAATTTATTTATTCTAAACAGAATGTCAAGTAAAAAATTCTAAGTCCACACAAGATTTTTAATAAATTAAAAAAGTGGAACAAGCATATCTATTTTTGCCATTCCCATAACTGCATTGCCTCTCTTACTTCATCAAAAGTTGCCTTTGCCACCTTTTTTGCCTTTCTTGACCCCTCTATTAGTATTTCATCTATTGATTTAGTGCTTATTTTGCTACGCTTCTCTCTATAAGGGGCAAGAAAGTCGTTCAACAAAATAGTAGTTCGTCCCTTACACTCCACGCAGCCAATTTTACCTTGTGTACAGGATACTTTCATTCCCTCTATTCCTTCCGCATTTACGAGTCCGTGATAAGCAAAAACAATACATCCATCAGGGTGTCCCTTATCTTGTTTATGAATCTTCAACGGGTCAGTGAATGCTTGGGTTATCTTTTCTTTTGTTATCTGCGGTAATTCATTTATCAAAATAGCATTATTCAATGATTTTGACATCTTCCGTCCATCAATACCTGGGATCCTTGGAGATTTAGAAAGTAAAGGTATCGGCTCAGGGAATATAGGTTTGTAAATTGAATTAAACTTTCTTGCAATTTCGCGTGTTATTTCAAGGTGCGGTAGCTGGTCCTCGCCTACCGGAACTGCACTCGCCTTATAACATAATATATCTGCTGCCTGCAACACAGGATAACCCAGCAACCCATAATTCACCTTATCTTGCAAATTCAAATCCCTTATTTGCTCTTTAAGTGTAGGATTGCGTTCCAGCCAAGGCAAAGGAACAATCATAGATAATAGCAAATAAAGTTCTGAGTGTTCCGGGACAAGGGATTGAATAAATATAGTAGATTCCTCTATGGAGATACCGCATACCATCCAATCAATAGCCATTTCCCTTATATTTGATTTCATCTCCACCGTATTATTATAGTTCGTAGTCAAGGCATGCAAATCGGCAATCTCATAAAAACAATCGTATTCAGATTGTAATTTAACCCAATTCTTAAGTGTGCCAAATAAATTCCCTATATGCACACTACCCGTAGCACGACACCCTGACAAGATTCGTTTCTTCATTTGCTTACAATTTGTCCCAAGTGATTAGATAGAAAAATCACCAGTATTAATAGTGCAACCCCTAAAATCAAAGGCAATTTGCTCAACTTTATTTCACGCTTTGGAAATAACCGACGCCCAAACATTTGTCTAATTTTATATCCTTCTACCATCTCGTCAAGTTTTTTTTAATCTGCATTTAGCTTTTGCTCTTGACATTTGTAAATTAAAAATTATTATTACTCTATAAGCAATTTAAGTAGCAATAGGAGGGCAAATAATGAGATTAGGCGTTAATATAGACCATATAGCCACTATAAGAGAGGCAAGAGGTATTGATTTACCCGACCCAGTCCAAGCAGCAGCTATTGTTGAACTTACAGGTGCTTACGGAATAACTGTGCATCTAAGAAAAGATAGAAGACATATTAAAGAGAGAGATGTAGAACTCCTGAAGCGTACTTTGAAGACGCATCTGAATGTAGAAATATCATTAGATAGTGAAATACTTGAATTCATAAAGTCAATCCAACCCGATGCTTGCTGCCTTGTGCCGGAAAGAGTAGAAGAAATTACTACTGAGGGTGGATTGAATATTATAAAATTTATTCAGCCCACTAAAAATACCGTCCAAGAGCTTAAAGCTATGGGAATTAAAACTACTGCCTTTATTGAGCCAGATGAAGAACTAATCAAAACAGCCCCCAAGTGCGAAGTAGATGCCATAGAAATAAACACAAGTAAATATGCTGATGCTAAAACTATAAAGGATAGACAAAATGAACTTGTGAGAATTAAAAATGCAGCCCAGATTGCTCATTCATTTGGACTTGAAGTTCACGCAGGACACGGACTTAACTGGTATAATGTGCAACCCATTGCCAAAATACAGGAAATAGTAGAGCTTAATATAGGGCATTCAATCATAGCACGGGCTATATTTGTTGGATTAGAGAGAGCTGTAAAAGAGATATTGGATTTACTTTAAGCACCAAATACAAAAAATGAACTACGATGATGCCATAAAATATATTTATAGCTTTAAGGATTGGGAGCGAGGTGCTCGGTATAAAATAGACCTTACTGCATTCAGGCAATTCATTGACAGGATAGGCGCTCCTCATTCAAAAATCAACCACCCTATCTTGATAGCTGGGACAAAAGGCAAGGGCTCTACCGCAAATATTTTGGCTTCCATCTGCCAACAAGTTGGTAAAACAGGACTATACACTTCGCCTCACCTTGTCGATGTTAGGGAAAGAATAAAAATAAACGGCTCCCCTATTCCAAAAAACATATTTGTCCAAATTGTGGAATCCCTACAACCTTTCATACCTCCTGATATTTCAACCTTCGAACTCCTCACGGCTATCGGCTTTGTTTATTTCGCCCAAGAAAAAACCGAATTCTCGGTCTTTGAAGTAGGCATTGGCGGCCGGCTCGATGCTACTAATATATTAGAACCAGAAATAGCGGTCATCACGCCTATTTCGCTTGACCATACTGAGATTTTAGGCACCACGCTTACGGCTATTGCCACTGAAAAGTGCGGCATCTTACGGAATAATAGCAAAGTTGTTTCCGCTCCCCAAGAAACAGAAATCATTGAACTTATTAAATCTATATGTATTGATAAACACTCTACCATTAAGATAGTCGGTGTAGATTTGTTTTGTGAAGAGGTAAGGTGCGACCAAAGCGAAACTATTTTTAATATAGACGAGAATACTTACTTCTTACCTCTATTAGGGAGACATCAAATAATAAATGCTCTTACTGCTATTTGTACTGCACAAGTTTGCAATATCCCAACAAATAAAATAATAAAAGGAGTAGCACGCGCCAAATCACCAGGCAGATTAGAAATCATAGCCAAAAACCCTTGGATTATACTGGACGGCGCTCATAATGTTGCATCCTCGTGGGTCATTAGGCGAACTATTGTAGAGCTTTTTAATTTTAACCACCTATTCCTTGTCTTTGGAGCCCTTAAAGATAAAGATATACAAGGTATGATTGAGGTCCTCGCCCCTATTACGGATTATGCGATTATCACCCCCGTCAATTCTAATCGCTCAGCTAATCCACACGAAATTGCTGATATACTTAAACGCTCAGAAGTTAAAAAAACTAAAATAGTTGATAATGCCACCGAAGGTATTAAAGAAGCAAAAAAATTAGCCTCTCCTAATGATATTATTTTAGCCACTGGCTCCTTATATCTCG
>JACQXS010000076.1 GCA_016208615.1 Candidatus Stahliibacteriota bacterium
AAAACCTTTTTCATTATTTTGGGATGCTGCTTCTTGGTAAATCCACCCCGCTCTGGCATAAATATACAAAAAAATTCTCTATTCGCCTCAAAAAATGCCAAAGTCTTCTGAACCAACTCCTTAATCTTTTCAATCGGAGTGAGAGGGCTTTCAACTACATTTTTCGTAATCTTAAAAACTTTATTAAGCTCCTCATCTATCAAGCTTATAAATAGGTCTTCCTTATTCTTAAAATACCCATATATCGCTCCCTTAGAGAATTCTGCAAGCTCAGCTATTTCATCCAAAATAGCACCATCAAACCCTTTCTCAGCAAATACAACATTAGCTGCCCTCAGAATTGCTTCTCTATTCGTTTTCTTTTCTCGTTCTCTTCTATCTGAACTCATCTTATTACTAAACAGTTAGTCAAATTACGAATCTACAACCATGCCGTCTCTTATTTTAATGTTCCGCTCTGTATGTTCAGCCACTTCTTGGCTATGGGTTACAACAATTATTGTCCGTCCCTCTTTATGCAGAGTATCAAAAAAAGTCATTATTTCTTCACTTGTCTGGGTATCAAGATTGCCTGTTGGCTCATCTGCGAGAATCAAGCTCGGATTAGTCACTATAGCTCTTGCAATAGCCACCCTCTGGCATTCACCACCAGAGAGTTCAGTTGGCCGGTGATTAGCCCTTCCTTTCAATCCCACTCTTTCAAGAGCCATCAAAGCTTGTGTCTTTGCCTCATTTGCCCTCTTGCCACCATATAATAGCGGAAGTTCTACATTCTCATACGCTTTCAATCGGGGTAGCAGATTAAAAAACTGGAACACAAATCCTATTTCCTTATTTCTCATTTCTGCCAACATATCTTCGGAGAGCTCGTGTACACTTTTACCCGCAAATGAATATGTACCTGATGTAGTCGTATCCAGACACCCAATAATATGCATAAGGGTAGATTTTCCGGACCCAGAAGGTCCTGTGATAGCTATATATTCTCCTTTTCCTATCTGAATAGTTATACCCCTTAATGCCTGGACTTCAATTTCGCCCATTTTATAAACTTTTGTTATATCTTTTGTATCTATAAGGATTGACATTTATCTTATATTCTTATACGACCTCTCCTGCTTATACGGACTCCCATACCTCTCTGTTTATGTGTCCCTGCAAGAGAGTCTGCTCTAAACTCACTTTCTACTTTATCCCCATCTTTTAACTCTCTTAACTTTTTATACGGTCCGGTTAATACTGTATCGCCTACATTTATTCCATCCCTTATTTCTACTCCCTTTTCTCCTACCAATCCTAACCGCACAGGTGCTATTTTCGCTTGTCTTCCTTTAGATAATATCACTACATCCTCTTCTTTATCTTTTATCTTTTGTCTTCCAAGTGCAGTATATGGAATCACAATCACAGAATCCTTACTCTCAGTGATAATCTCACAAGAGGCAGACATTCCCGGATAAAACTCTGTTGGAGTGGTCATCACCACTTCACTTCCTGCTGAAAGGATTTCAATTTCAATGGGAAAGTTCACTGCCTCACTGGTGCCAGTTCCAGATGCTTCAGGTATGCCTGCAATTCTTATCACCTTTCCGGCAAATGTAGTATCAGGGAAAGCATCTATTGACACCTGTACTTGTTGTTCCAATTTTATTTTCACTATTTCTGTCTCGTCCACGAGTGCTTTGACGAACATTTTTGAACGGTCTCCCAGCACCATTATAGCGGCGCCCGCTGTGTACATAGTAGAGGCAACTGACATTTCACCTTCTTCTTTACTGCGTTGAATAACTTCTCCTTCAATAGGTGAAGTAATAACTGTTTTATTAAAAGTTGCCCGAGCTTCATTGTAAGCTTCTTCCCTTGTTTTTACCTCTGATTGCACCGTCTCATAACTCAACTTTGTAGCTTCATAATTTTCCTTTGAAATAAGTTGACTATTAAAAAGCTCATTTGCTCTCTTTATATCTGCTTCTGCTTTAGTCAATTGCGATTTTGCGAGTTCAAATCCTGAAAGAGCTTGATTTACACGCGAGGTATAAGTGCTCTGGTCTATTATACATAAGACATCACCCTTTTTTACTTTGTCTCCCTCCTGCACTTTCATTTTCACAATCTTTCCTATAACATCACTTCCGATTTCCACTTGGTTTAATGCTTTAAGTGTCCCATCTGCCTGTACCTTAGATACTATATTTTCTTTTTTAGCGGTAATTGCATCCAATTTTTCCACAGGTTTCTTATTAACCTTTCCTAATACCGATGCCAAAATTATTACCACTATAACCGCTATTACTATAAAAAGTTTTTTTCTCTTCTTCATTGTTCTCCTCCAACTGCGTACTGTAATTTTGTTTTTGCCAACATATAATCATAAATAGTTGCCACATATGTTATTTCTGCCTCCAACCTATCCGTAGTTACACGGAATAAATCAAGTGCAGATATAAGTCCAATTTCGTATTGACTTTTGGCAAGCCGGGTTGCCTCTTCTGCTGCTGAGAACATACTTTTTACAAGTGTCAAATTCCCACTCGCCTCTCGGCACTCTAACCACGCTAATTCTACTGTTTTTGCAACCTGCAATCTTTGATTCAATAGATTAAGTTCACTTTTAGAGAGAGCGGTTTTAGCTTTGCCCACTTCCAAAGGATAAGAGAATAAATTCACTCTTAATGTGCCGCCCCAGCCGGAACTTTTAACCGCAGCATCCTTAATTTCAGAAAAGCTTGTAGGTAATGTATTTGTCGTATAGGTCCACAACCATCTAAAAGATAGTTGAGGTAGCAGACTTGTTATACCGGTACATAAACTGAGTCTATTCTGCTTTACTTCTTCCTGTGCCGTCTTTATGAGAGGTGATTTTTTAAGTCCAATCCCAATAAGAGTATCAAGTGGAAGTAAGGTGTATGGTTTCTCCATTTCAACCGGTTCAAGTATCAGTTCACATTGATATATTCCGAGAGCACTCAATAGTGTTTTTTGGGCTAATTCATAGTTTTTGCGGGACCTTGAATAGTCAAGTTTAGTACGGTTTAATTCTACTTCAGCATTCAGAGAGTCAAGAAGCGAGGCTTTATCCACTCTTAATTTCTTTTCTACAAGTCTCATATTTTCTGATGCACTCTCAATAGCTTTTTGTCGCAACTCAACCAGTCTTTGTGTTTTTAAGACTGAGAAATAATAACTTTCTATTGCATAAAATAATTTATTTTTAGCCTCTTCACGCAAATTCCCTGAAGCACACATTGCAGATTTACTCTGCAAAATAGACATTACCTGTTGGACATCAAAGACGGGCTGATTAAGTGAAAACTCAAATTTGTAATCATCTGAATGGTCACTCTCAGAGTAATCGCCTTGAATTTCTGGGGTCAATATATTTGAGCTAATGGTTTCATAGAAATTGAGTTTGTTGTAAGCATTGGATAAGACTTCTATCTTATATTCGGGATTGGCTTTAACGGCCAATTGTTTTGCTTGCTCTAAATTTATATGTAATGTATCTGCTGAAGCCAATAATATAATAATCCATTGCATTTTAACCTCCCCATTTTTCCCCAAGACCTCCAAGAAGTGAAGTTATTATAATGAATATACCCCAAAGTAAAAAGACAATAAAATAGCTCTTTTTTCTATCAAGTTTTGTAATTTCAGAAATACCAACAGCGAATAATAGAAGAGACCAAAGCATAAAGAAATCAAAGTTTGCCAAAAACCTATAAATAAAAGTCTCTGGCTTAACAAATGGAGTAAAAAGGAGTAAATCTGTGTGAACATCTATAGATTTTTTGGCAAGTGCTAATGGAAATTTTAATACTAAACCGGGAAGGGTAACTAATTTTGTATATACAGTTAATGAAAGCAAGTGCTTAAAACTTATTTGTTTTGCTAATAGGAGTAAAAGGCATAAGAAAATACCTGCTTGGAAAAGTATGGATATAGCAGTAGAAAAACATACACCCAAAAGACTTATAATGTAAAATCGTGTCCCGGTAATAAATTTCATAGCTTGTGTAAGATGTTCTGATGAAGCTCCGGTAGACATTGCTTCTTGCATTTTTTCTATCGCCTCCGGTCTAATTACTGTTGGAACAAGCCCTGCGGTAAAGGCAAGAGAAATTACAAGTAATACAAAAAACGCCCATATCCACGCAGGTTTTTCTCCAATATCCTTGAAAACTTCCATCGGAGAGTAAAATATTCTTAAAAGATTCTTGTTCATAGCAAATCCCTCCTTATTAAAATTTATGCAGTCTATCCTTACTATATGAAATCTCATTCATATCTTAATGCCTCTATGGGATTAAGTTTTGATGCCCTGAATGCAGGATATATGCCAAAAAATACTCCTACTAATAAAGAGAACCCAATCCCTATTCCTATACTCCATAATGGAGTACTTGCTTTTAACGGCGTAAAAGCGGCTACAAGTTTTGCAAGTCCAAAGCCCAATATCACGCCTATTATCCCACCTACCCCTGTCAAAGTAGCCGATTCAATAAGAAATTGAAATAAAATTCCTTTTCTTTTTGCACCTATTGCCATTCTAATGCCTATTTCTCTTGTTCTCTCGGTCACAGAGACTAACATTATATTCATTATCCCTATTCCACCGACAAGCAAAGAAAGAGAAGCTATTCCAATCATCGCTATAAATATACCTGCTGTTATTTTATTATAAGCTTCTAAAATCATCTGCTGTGTATTAAGTTCAAAATTATTATCTTCATTAAATTTACAACCCCGCCTTTGCCGCAATAGTTCTTCCAACGCATCCAGTGCCTGTTGGACAGTATGACCCTCTTTGACCCGTGCTACAATACTCGGGGACATAAAGAGAGAATGAAAACCTCCTTCTCTTGGTCTAATAAACTTTTTCAATGTGCTTAAAGGAATTATCACTGTATTATCCATATTTTGACCCATAAGGTTACCTTTTTCTTTTAATATTCCTATTATTGTGAATTTATAGCGTCCTATAGATATGGATTTGCCGAGTGGGTCTTCGCCTTTCTTAAATAGGTTATCAACTAAATATGTTCCGACAATGCCAACATTTCTTGCCAAAGAGACATCGGTTTCTACAAATGTCCTTCCTTTTTCTACCTCATAATTGCATATATCAAGGTATTCTGGTGTCCCACCCTCAATTCCACTAACATCAACATCCTGGCCCCTATAGCTTACTTTCTGACTCCGTGTTGATTGGGTGAGTGAAGCTTGAGCTATAAAGGGTAATTTTTTTATTACTTCTGCATCTTCTTTTGTAAAATCTTTGCGCTTCGCTATTTCACGCCACTCTTTTGAGCCGGGTCCCCCAGATGGACCCATCATCCATTTAAATTTCTGAATATAGATTGTATTGGTCCCAAGACTGCCCAGCACAGTATATACATATTTATTCATCCCTTCAACAATAGACATCATTGTAATCACAGTCATAACCCCAATAATCACGCCAAGGGTAGTGAGAAATGTCCTTAGTTTTTGCGTCTTTAAGGCAATCAAGACTGTCTTGATATACATTAATGGTTGCATAATATTAAGAATTACTTTCTTCTATCAGTAAAATAGCCCACTCTCTAATACTAACCCATTAGTCAAATATTAACTTATGGGTTAATAATAATTAAGGGTATAGGATTGTCAATTACTTTTTTAATTTAATGGCTGATGACCCTACATGGTAACTACTTTTTATAAAAGCATCAAGTGTCCATGCTTTAAGATATTAGTTACAATTGGACATGTCAGACCTTCTCTTTTTCACTTTTTTGTTCAATAAAATCATCTGCTAAATTTTTATACACTCTGTCTCTCAAAACTAATTCCTCATATTTCCCTTCTTCAACAATTTTGCCTTCATCTAAGCGAAAAATTTTATCTGCTATTTTCATAGTAGAAACTCTATGATCTATTATGATTACTGATGCATTTTCTTTGAATATTAGTAAAGATTGTTGTATTTTTGCTTCTGTATTTAAATCAATAAATGAGGTAGGTTCATCTAAAAGTACTATTTTAGGAGATTGCAAAAAGACTCTTGCTAAAGCAATTCTTTGAGCCTCACCGTCAGATAAAGTTACTCCACCTTCTCCTATTTTTGTATTATAACCATCCGGTAATTGCATGATAAAATCATATGCATATGCTTTTTTACTTGCCTCAATGATAGCATCACGATTGTAATTCTTTACTGGATAAAAAATATTTTCCTCAACGGTACCACTAAATATAAATTTATTTTGGAGTAGTATGCCTATCTCTTTCCTTAAAAAACTTAATTTTATTTTCTTTATGTCTATACCATCAATTTTAATATTTCCCTCCGTAGGGTCGTAAATTCTTGCAATAAGTTTACAAAAAGTAGTTTTACCTATCCCACTTTTACCGATTAAAGCTATTATTGTATTAGGAGCAATTTCTGCATTAATTCTATCTAACACTAAAGGACCTGAATCATACCTAAATGAAACATCACATAGTTCAACCTTACCTTTTACTTTGGACAAAGAAATAGCGTCTTTTGCATCACAAATATGGGGTTCTCTTGCATAAAAATCAAAAAACCTTCTAATACTTACAGTAACATCCTGAAAACTTAATACTGTATTAGTGATAGATGTAATACAGGGATAAAGATTGTTAGATAATAGCAAAAATGCCATTAGAGACCCCATAGTTAAATCTCCTCGTATAACCTTTATTCCTCCATACCATAATATTCCAAATGCCCATATATTATTTACCACAGATACAATTATGCCGGCTCCTTTGGTCAACATTATTTCTTTTAGTCTAATTTTGATTAACTCAAGCAATGAAGTACGAAATTTAACTTCTTCTCTATTCTCATAATCAATAGTTTTTAGAAGTTCTATTTTACCAAAATATTCTATTACATTGCCAGATAATTTTTCATTCTTTGTCTTCATAAGTTGAGCATAATGTATAAGAGGATATCTAAACTTTCTAACCACGATAGATTGAACAAAAGAAACCAAGAAAACAAAAATACTTAATTCATAATTCCAACAAGTCATCAATGCACCTATTACAATTATTAAAAAAATACTTATTGCCATGTTTATAAGGGAGTTAAATGATTGTTGTATAACTTCAGGATCATGAAATAGGCGAAATGAAATTTCACCAC
>JACQXS010000042.1 GCA_016208615.1 Candidatus Stahliibacteriota bacterium
ATGGGGCAATTTTCTTAATTCCTTTTCTGTTGTCGGCAAACTTTCAACAAAAAAATCCTTCCCTTCTTTTAATTTGAATACATTCCATAATCTATCAGCCATAACCCTACAGGCTGTTGGACTTATATCAATACCGAGCCACTTTCTATTCAAACTTTCTGCTGACACCAATGTAGTTCCACACCCACAAAAGCCATCTAAAACTACATCGCCTTCATTACTGCTTGCCTTGATTATGCGTTCTAAAAGTGCTTCGGGCTTCTGGGTAGGATACCCTTGCTTTTCCTTGGACCACGGCAGTACACTATGTATGTTCCACACATCATCTGGTATTTTCCCCTTGGCATAATTCCTTTCAGAACCATCTGCTCTTTTTTGACCATCAGTCCATTTATACGGCTCACGGACACTATCTATATTGAAAATCTTCTTTTTGCTTTTTGAATAAAAGAATATTGTATCGTGTTTTCGGCCAAATCTTCCTTTTGATGCTCCCCCGCCCCCATACCACCAAACTATTTCATTTTGAAAATTATTAAACCCAAATATCTGGTCAAGCATAATTTTTACATAATGCCCAACATGCCAGTCACAATGGTAATAAAAGCTACCTGTATCTTTTAATACCCTGTATAATTCAACTATTCGTGGTCGCATATATCTAATATATGCCTGAGCATCGCCAAATCTATCTTCAAATGCTCTCTTTTCTTGTATATCACCCCAAAAAGTTTCATAATTCCTATTACTATTAAAAGGCGGGTCAATATAAATTAAATCAATAGAATTATCTGGAATATCTTTTAACATTTTCATACAATCACCACAATAGATAGTATTAGTTTTTAATTGATACTTCATTATTTATAGTTTATAATAGTTTATAGCATTGGTCATCCTTGTCAAGCAAAAATAAACCCCTTTTAGAATATCTTGCCCGGATTCAGTATATTATTTGGGTCAAAGCATCTTTTGATATTACGCATCAGCGAGATTTGTGTCTCACAGAGCGACATACTTAAATAGGGTTTCTTGGTAAGTCCTATACCGTGTTCACCTGAAATCATCCCACCTAACTCGCAGGTAATAGAAAACAATTCTTTTATTAAATCCTTGTAGTTATATTTTATGGAGGTATCGGCTTGTAAAATATTAACATGCACATTCCCATCTCCTATATGTCCGTAGCAGCATATCTTATATTTATACTTTTGCCCAAGTTCTCTTATTTTATGAAGCAGTAAGGGGAGACAAGATCTCGGTACTACTACATCCTCATGAGCAATGGCGCCCTTTGATTTCATTGCCTCAGATATAGAACGCCGGGCTGACCATAACTTTTCTTGTTGTAATCTATTCTCAGCAATAAAGACATCCATAGCTCCATTATTAAGGGCAAGTTCGCCTATAGATTCATAATCTTTAGCTACCTCTTCCTTACGCTTACCATCTATTTCTATCAATAGAGAATATGCAGGAATAATATCTATTATAAAAGGGAACTTTTTGCCCGTATATTCTTCGGCTGCCTTAATAGCATCTGCTTCTATAAATTCAATCGCAGATGGAATAAAGCTATGCATAAATATTTCCTGAACAGTATGAACTGCTTCTTCCATACTATTATATGGAATAAGTAGAGATACTTTTTCCATACTCATCGGCAAAAGTCTTAAAGTCGCCTCCGTTGTAATGGCAAGAGTGCCTTCAGAACCGATAAGTAAGTTTATCAAATTATATCCTGTAACATTTTTCACCAATTTACCGCCGCACCTGATAATTTCACCTGTCGGCAAGACTGCCTCTAATCCCACTACATAATCTTTTGTCGTGCCGTATTTTATAGTCCTTGCGCCACCAGCACACTCAGCTATATTACCACCAATAGTACAGGAATCAATAGACGCCGGATCAGGTGGATACATTAAGCTATGTTTCTTAACTTCATTAGCAAGGTCTCCAACAATAACTCCCGGCTCTACTACACACATTAAATTTTCAATATCTATCTCTTTTACACGATTCATATGCTCAAATGAAATAACTATCCCTCTATCACAAGGAATTGCACCACCGGATAAACCTGTTCCACCACCACGAGCAGTTATAGGGATATGATTCTTATTCGCCCAAATCATTATCTCGCTTACCTCTTTGGAAGTAGTGGGCTTTACTACGGCTAACGGCATACTCTTTAATCCCGGTGCCTCATCATGGGAATAAACTTCAAGTCCTTCAAGATGAGTTATTAACTTATCTTTACCTACAATCTTTTCTAATTCAGATATCATTTTTATCTATTTATCTATTTTGGGAATATGTCTGAATCGCAGAATGTCAAAAAAGGATGCCTTATTGAAGAGTTCTTCCCACTTATGCAATTTTTCTGGATTTTTTCTCTTCTCGATTATGTGCAAAATGACCTCAAGAACTACAATAAGAAATATTAAATCTCCTAATCTTTTACTCTCTGGTATGAATAAATCCTCTAAACTCCAAAAGAAAATTGCTATTACAAGGAGTATATTAGCTATGGTAATATAAACCATTTTTACCCTTTGCCAAAGATTTATAGTAAATATTAAAAGATATATTCCAATTGTACCTCCACCTATAGCTTTCCATAATGGGTTCTCAAGATAAAATATTGCCATAGAAAAAACTATAAAAGATATTATTTCTACTCCTGACCATATTTTTGTTTTCACAGACGCCTCTACTTTATCCATTTGGGGAACATTTTTAAATGCTAAAATCCCAATAACTGATGTTCTCTCTGTTGCATCTTCCCACTTTTTCCACTTTTCTGAATTTATACTCTTATCTTTTGATATTAAAGTAAAAGTACAAACTATTCCAGCTATAAAAGGAAAAATATTCCATGTTGACTTAGGGGCTATTAATATTACTATAATCCATATACTTGAACATACTGCTACTACTGCAAAAGACATTGTAGTATAAACCATTTTTGTTCTTTGCCAGACTATTATCATTCCCGATAAAAGATAGATTATGTAAAGCCCCATTACTCCCGAAAATATGATAGATTTAAGAGATTTTGGAAACAAAATTGCCGCAAAAAGTGTAAGTAACAGCGTAAGAAGTAACGCTATGTAAAATGTTATAATTACTATCCCTCCGCCAATCATCCATTTCTTAATAGTCTTCATTTAACATCTCCCAAAATATAGTTAACACCTTTATATCATATTTATAAAGAGTACAGAAATATAATTTAATGTCAAGCATTTTTAGGGACTAGAATAACGAAAAACTTGACACTCCAAATTTTATATCATATAGAATATAAAGAATGAGAAATAGTTTTCTGGCATTTGGTAGTCCGTTGATTGAGCAGCCCGAAATTGATGAAGTAGTAGCATCGTTAAAAACTGGCTGGCTTTCTACGGGACCTAAGGTGCGTAAATTTGAAGACTTATTTAGAGAATATAAGAGAACTAAATATGCGTTGGGCTTAAATTCTTGTACCGCGGGGCTACATCTTTCGTTACTTGTCATAGGTATAAAGCCGGGAGATGAAGTTATTGTTCCTACAATGACTTTTTGTGCTACTGCCAATGTAGTCACTCATATAGGAGCTAAACCTGTATTTGCCGATTGCAAGAAAGATACGATGAATATTGACCCAAAAGATATAGAGCGAAAGATTACCAGCAAGACAAAAGCCATAATTCTTGTACATTTTGCCGGTAGGGCTTGCGAAATGGATACTATTATGGATATTGCTAAAAAACATAATCTAAAAGTAATAGAAGATTGTGCCCATGCAATTGAGACAGAATATCATAATGAAAAGGCAGGCACATTAGGAGAGGTGGGGTGTTTTAGTTTATATGTGACGAAAAATATTATTACTGGTGAAGGCGGGATGGCGATTACTAATAACGACGAATATGCTAAGCAAATTAAGATACTTGGGCTACACGGGATGAGTGAACACGCATATGAGAGATTTGGAGATAAGGGGTATAAGCATTATCAGGTATTATATGCGGGGTTTAAATATAATATGATGGACCTTCAAGCAGCTATCGGAATGCATCAATTACCGCGGGTTAATAAGTATTGGGAGCGGAGAGAGGAAATTTGGAATAAATATAATATTGCATTTAAAGGATTGCCTGTATTAGTTCCTGCTGCTATTGAGCCCAACACTAAGCATGCTTACCATTTATACACACTATTACTTGATATTGATAAACTAACTATAAGTAGGGATGATTTTTTAATAAAAATGCGTCAAAGAAATATAGGAGTAGGAGTACATTTTATTGCCCTACATTTGCACCCCTATTACAGCCAAACTTTTGGGGTTAAAAGAGGTGATTTCCCTAATGCCGAATGGATATCAGAAAGGACAATCTCTTTACCACTTTCAGCTAAACTAACAGATGCGGATGTTGAAGATGTAATAGAAGCAGTCAAGGACATTATTATTTGTAGCTCACAAAGGAAGTAGAAAACCATCATTGTTCCAAACAAAGAATAGTGGGAACTAAAAATCAGCCAACGGAATCGCTTAGCAGAAAAGTAGTGCGAGGTGGAATTTGGGTATTTGGGCTCAACCTAACAGTTAGAGGACTTGGGCTTATTCGCACAATTATTTTAGCAAGGCTACTTATTCCATTGGATTTTGGACTTGTTGGGATTGCCACAATAGCTATATCGGCACTTGAGGTTTTTACGGCAACAGGATTTAGTACCGCACTGATACAAAAAAAGGGAACTGCTACTGATTATTTAGACACAGTGTGGTGCATAGAAATAATTCGTAGTATAGGGCTGGCTATTATTTTATTATTTCTTGCCCCTATTATAGCCGGATTTTTTGAAAATACAAAAGCAGTGCCGGTTTTACGCGTTATGGCAATCACTATGGGAATAAGTGCATTTAGAAATATAGGAATCATATATTTTGATAAAGAATTCCAATTTAACAAACAATTTGTTTATAATTTAGGAACTGAGATTGCAAGTCTTTCTATAAGTATCTACTTGGCTTTTATTTTAAGGAATGTATGGGCGATTATTTATGGAACACTTGCAGGGACAATAGCTAAGATTATTCTCTCGTATATTCTGCATCCATATAGGCCCAAATTAAAGTTTGAAGTAGATAAGGCAAAGGAACTTTTTAGCTTCGGTAAATGGATATTAGGCTCAGGGATAATTATATTTCTTATGTTCCACGGTGATGATGCGTTTGTTGGCAAATTTCTCGGGACAGCAGCGCTTGGATTTTATACTATGGCATATACAATATCTAATCTTCCCGCAACTGAGATAACAGGAGTTATTTCACGAGTTACATTTCCAGCTTATTCAAAGTTACAGAATGATATACCTAAATTAAGAGAAGGATATATTAAAGTATTACAACTTACTGCATTCCTATCCTTTCCTTTATCTGGGGGTATATTTATATTAGCACCCGATTTTACCAAGATATTTTTAGGCGATAAATGGATGCCTATGGTCCCGGCAATGCAAGTGCTAACTTTATTTGGAATGATAAGAGCGATAGGAGCTGCAACTGCTCAACTATTCCAAGGTGTAGGTCAACCGAAAACATTAACTAAAATGGAGGCATTGGCTCTTTTTTTATTGGCTATTTTAATCTATCCTCTTTCTATAAGATGGGGAATATTGGGAACAGCTTTAGCGGCTACTTTGGCTACTTTAATACCAGCTATGTTATCATTTTATAAAGCAGTTAAAATCATTGATTGGAATATGATGGATTTGAGTAAAGTAATCTTACCCCCATTAATAAATACAGGAATTATGATATTGATTATTTTTGCGCTTAAAAGGGGTAATATAGTTGGAATAACAAACTTTTTATTATTTATTGCAATTGGAATTTTAAGTTATTTTTATACAACTTATCTATTTATGAAGTTTTTTAAGTATAGGATATTGGCTCTTATTAAGGAGAGTATATCAGCATTAGGGGGATAAAGTTTTGCATAAAAGAGATAAAGTAATTCTTGTAAGAGCAGGACCATCAGGGAAAGCTATTCCTCACGCCCTATTGGCTTTGGCGGCTAACTTAAAAGATAAAGTTTTAATATTAGATGAAGCAACACCTGACTTAGTAATAAAATATAAGGACGAAATTAAGAATGCTATTTGTGTTGGTATTAGCACTATTACCGGACCTCATATTAAACATTCATTAGAAGTAGCACGGCAGATTAGAGGTGTTAATCCTTGCGTTCCCTTAGTATGGGGGGGATGGCATCCATCCTTAAAACCGAGACAAACTTTGAAAAATAAGTATGTAGATAAAGTTATCATAGGACAGGGTGAAAAGGCATTTCAGGATTTAGTGGAGAATATTAAAAAGGGTAAGAAAACAGAAGACATAATAGCTTATAATTATATTGATAAAAACAACTTCCCCATTTACAACTTTAAACTAATTAAGGATATAGAAAAATATATTGTCCCTCACATGGGCTCTCGTACTATTACTTTATACACACAGCAAGGCTGTCCATATGGGTGTAAATTTTGTGCCATAAATTCTGTATATGGTAAAAAATACAGTGGCTGGGATATTGATAGAGTTATAATTCTTATTAGGGATACTATTAAAAAATATGGTATTAATGGAGTCTATTTTGATGATGACAACTTCTTTATAGACAAAAAAAGAGCATTAGAATTTGCAGATAAACTACTTAAACGGGATATAAAAATAAATTGGGGCGCCGCTGCAGGGATAAATATTCTTTCCTCTCTTAATACAGAAGAATGGGAATTGTTAGATAGGTCAGGATGTAAACGCTTATCAGCAGGAGCAGAATCAGGGTCCCAAAGAACATTAGATATGCTAAACAAAAGAATAGCACCCCAAATGATAATAGAGTTTGCCAATCTTTGCTATAAATATAATATAATTCCGTGCCTTTCATTGATGGTAGGGGTTCCGGGAGAGACACAAGAAGATATTGAAGAGACATTCAAGCTACTTGCTATGCTAAAAGAAAAAGTTCCTACTACTGAGCCGGTACTTTCGCTTTATACTCCGTATCCTGGAACTCCATTATATGAGGTAGCACTAAAAATGGGATATAAAGAGCCACAATCTCTGGAAGGGTGGGCAGAGCATTATTTAGATAATCCAACTACTCCTTGGATTGACCAATCTTTAGGGGAACGAGTTAAAAAATATAATGCCTCTTTACCGACACAAAAAGATTATACTCTTAAATTTAAGCAAAAGCCCAGAATAAGCGTTTATATTCGCAGATTCTCAAGATTATTGCGTAAAAAAGATAAAAAAGAAACTATATTAAATAGATATTTTAAAAAGAAAAAATGATTAGACCATCAGACCATCAGACTATCAGACTAAAAGTTAGTAAAAGTGTCAGAAAGATAAGTGCTACTATATTAAATAAATTGCTTGGGCGATGGCTTTATGATAAATTAATTAACTGGTGGTATAATTCAAATATTCTAAACAAAATCAGAAAAAAAGTGAACTTTCTTAAAATTAAGAGTAGATATAAATTTAGATTTTATAATAAGGAGCTTGAATCTCTTAAACTTCACTTAGGTTGTGGCAGACATTATTTAGAGGGCTATGTAAATATTGATGCCGTTAAAAGTCAATCTACTGATTTAATTTATGATGTATCGGAAAAGTTGCCTTACCCGGATAATTCGGTTGAAATAATAACTTGCTCTCATCTATTGGAGCATTTACCGGTTTGTTTAATGGCTAATATAGAACAGGAATATGGGGAAAAGTATGCTTCGGTAATTAAGATATTAAAAGAGTGGCAAAGAGTTTTAATTCCCACAGGCAAATTGATAATTGAATTACCTGATTTTGACGGAATGGTTGAGGAGTATGTAAAAGCTGATATTTCAAGACAGGAAGAACTTATATGCTACATATATGGAGGTTATAGATTTAATAATATCTATGATATTCATAGATGGGGACCTAATAAATATCGTTTAACATATATATTAGAGAAGGCAGGATTTAGAAATATTGAGTTTAAGGAGTCACAGGGTCATCATAAAGAATTTTGCCCTTGTTTAAGAGTAGAGTGTATTAAGTAGGGCAAACCTTTAGGTTTGCTTTTTAGCAATGAAAATCTCTATCTTATGTCACAATCTATCTTGTAATGGGCTGGGCAGAGCTTATTTATTGGCTAAAATACTGCAAAGACATTATAAGGTAGAAATTGTTGGCCCACTTTTGGGGGATAAAATTTGGTTCCCTCTTAGAGATATAAAGGATATAGATTATAAGTTTATTCGCCTTACAAATGGAAGGAAAGTTTATCAAGAACTTAAAGAATTACTTAAACTAATAGATGGTGATATAATATATACAATTAAACCACTTTTTACCAGCTTTGGCATTGGCGTAATAAAAAAGTTAATTACAGGTAGACCATTAATATCGGACATAGATGACTTGGAGACTGCATTCTGGTATAGATATAAAAACCAAGTTTCCAAAGGACGGATGGCTAAGGATTTATTTTATTATTTGCGACATCCTTATAGTCTGAACTTTTATTGGAATAGCTTATTATGTGAAAAAATGAACTTCTTGAGACCAAATCTCCTTGTAGACGGAATTACTGTATCTAATAAGTTCCTGCAAGATAAATTTGGTGGTACAATAGTTCGGCATGCCAGAGATACAGAAACTTTTAATCCAGAAAAATTTGACCCTAAATTAATAAAGAAAAATTATGGTGTGGAGGGAAGGAAAATAATAATGTTCTTCGGTACGCCAGGCTCTCATCAAGGCATAGAAGTTCTCATAGAGGCAATTAACTTAATAGGTATCCCAAACAAAGTGGGCTACTGCCCAAATGTAATGTTAATTCTCGTAGGAATTGATAAAAATAATCTCTATGACCAGGGAGTAGTTAGATTAGCAAATACGAAGCTTAACAATAGAGTTAAGATATTTGGTCAACAGGTATTTCAAAAGATTCCTGAACTTTTAAGTTTAAGCGATATTATAGTGGTACCACAAAAAAACGAACCTCCATCTATTGGTCAAGTGCCGGCTAAAATATTTGACGCTATGGCAATGGCTAAACCTATTATTGCCACTAAAATATCTGACTTACCTGAGATTTTAGATGATTGTGGCTATATCATAGAACCTGATAATCCCCAAAAGCTTGCCGATGCTATTCAATATGTTCTTAAACATCCAAAGGAAGCGGAACTCAAGGGACAAAAAGTTCGTGAGAAATGTATCGCCAAATATAGTTATGACGCTATGGAAAAAGTTTTGACCAACATATTTAAGAAATACGAATAGTATGACTATCAGACCATCAGACAATATGACCATCAGGCCATTAGACAAGAAGGTACTGGTAATTTGTTATCATTATCCTCCTTCACCTCATGCTACTCCTTATCCTACGCGGTCGTGGGTAAAATATTTACCTAAATTTGGATGGCAACCTATTGTTTTAACTCGTAATTGGAATACTGATACTTATGTAAAAGACATAAATACAAATTGTATTGTATATAAAACACCGTATAAAGAGTATTTTGGGAAGATAGTAAAATTGCAGCAAACAATAAGGTTGAAAATCCCGTTGAAAGCGGGGTTGCTTAATAAACCTCTGAATTTCATACTCCTGAATTTTATCTTTCATCCGGATAGTGAGAGAGGTTGGTATCCTTATGCTTATAGGGCTGGATTATCTATCATTAAAGAGCATCCTATCTCTGTAATTTTAAGTGTCGGCGCACCTTGGACAGACCATTGGATAGCAAGTAATTTACACAAGCGAACGGGTATTCCATGGATTGCTGATTATAGGGACCCTTGGACCCAGGATATCTCCATTAAACGGAGTAAAAAATGGTTCATTCGTGATAAAGTGCATAGAGTAATTGAGAAAAAGAATTGCCAATCTGCTTCCTGTTTTATCCATGCTTCCAAAATATGGACTAATCAATTAAGTCAACTTCTTGGAATTAAGGGTCATACAATACCCAATGGCTTTGACCCTGAGGATTTTACAAACTTACCTGAATACAACTTGAGGTTGAACCTCACAAATTCCGAGATTTTTACCCTATCATATATCGGGACTTTGCATTTTACTCAAAAATTGGATGTCTTCTTCATCGGATTTAAGGAGTTTATATTAGAGAATAGAATATCGCCAGAAAATTGTAAAATAAGATTTGTTGGTACCGGGAGCATAGAAATTTTACATAATTTGAGGTCTAACCTCTTTAAGTCAGTTGATAGATATGTTGAGTTTATTCCTTGTGTTCCAAAGAATGAGGCGATAAAATATATGTTACAGTCTCATGTATTGCTTTTATTTCTTAATGATGACCGAGGTTGGTATCCGACAAAATTATTTGAATATTTGGCTTGTTGTAGCGGACCTGTCCCGATGCAGAATATATCGGGAGCGGAAACCAAAAAGCTCCGGCAGGGTGGGAGACAAATTTTGGCAACCCCTGATAATGGTGGTGTTGTGAAAGAGTTATTGGATGAAACTCATAGTGGAATTACTTTAAATACTTCAAGCGAAGTAGCAAATTGGCTAAAAGAGAAGTATAAAAATTTCATTGCCCAATCTGATGCTAACCCTAATGATAAACCCCAAATCCTCCCGCCACAGCGGGATCCCGAAAAAAGCGGGACAATCCCCAAATCCAATATGGAACATCCCGCTATGGCGGTGATAGACAAATTTAGTCGTGTAATCCAAACCCATAAATTAGCTCAAATTTTAAATTATGAGTCCTAAAGAGGTTGAACCTTCCCGCCCCGCAGTAGTGGGATTTACGCTATGCTCCAACTTGCAACGGGATTTTCAACAAGTTAGTGTAATTACCGCAACATATAATAACGAGAGGTATATAAAGTCCTGTATTGAAAGCATCTTATGTCAGAGCATTAAAGATTTTGAATTCATTATTGTGGACGACGGTTCTACTGACAAGACTTTTGAGATTTTAAGAGAATACGAAAAAAAGGATAAAAGGGTAGTTATTATTAGAAATAAAGAGAATAAAGGAGCTGCTAATTCTCGGAATGCGGCTTTTCATAAATCTAAAGGTAAGTTTATTGCTATCATAGATTCAGACGATGTGGCTCTACCTACAAGATTAGAGAAACAGGTCAGGTTTTTGAACTCCCATACCGAATATGGAATAGTTGGTTCAATGATTGCTTACATAGATGAGAATGGTAAGCATATAACTCTAAAAGAGGCTTTACCAAAAGGGGGTGAAATTATAGGTGATATGTTAGAAGACCCGTGCCAAATATTTAACTCTTCCTGTATGTTTAGGAGGGAAGTTTTTGAGGAATTAGGCGGCTATCGTGAGGAATTTAAAAAGGCGGAGGACTGGGATTTATTTTTAAGGTTGCAAGAAAGAGGTTTAACCTCAAGAGGTTCAACCTCAAAGGGTTATAAATTATATAATCTTCCTGAAATTTTGCATTATCAAAGAACTTCTTTTACGCGTGGTATGGTTTTATATCGCAGGGAACAATTTATATATGGAGAGATTGCCAAAAGACTTGCTTACCAAAGACGGAATAAAGGAAAAGATTTACTTGAAGAGGGTAATTATGAAGCATTTAATAAATTGAAGGAAGAAATTTCTGGTAGATGGATGCCAAGATGGGTAGAGTTATCTGCTAATTATTTTAAGTGGTCCCATCATATGTATCATCGTGGGCCTAAAAAACTTGCCCAAGATTTTATTAAGAAATCGGTAGCCACAAACCCTTTTAATCTTTCTGCTTGGGTATTTCTTTTTTTCTTATACTCTAATAAAAGGGTGCAAACTATAATGCTAAAATTAAAACGAACATTGATTAAAAAACCAGTAGTAAAAAATTAGAATGGATAATTATGAGCATATTTGGTTGGAATGGAGTCACGAAGATATAGACAAACAGATTGAGGAACATTTGGCTCAAAGGTATCCTTTCTTAAATCTAATATACGAATGTTTTCAATATTTGAATTCTAATGAAGTCAAAGTATTAGAAGTAGGATGTGGTTCAAGTATTGATACCCACATTATTGCCCAAAAAATTGATGGTCAGGTCTGGGGTGTAGATATATCTCAAAAGGCGATAGAGATTGCGCATCAGGTTTCTAAATATTTTGATAAAAAGGTAATCCTTGATGTTCAGGATGTACGGCGATTGAAATTTGAGGACAACTTTTTTGATTTGGTTTTTAGTCAAGGAGTGTTAGAGCATTTGGATGATATAAATAAGGCGATAGAGGAACATTTGAGAGTATTGAAACCAGGTGGCATATTAGTCATTAATGTGCCTCAAAAATATACGGTATATACTCTTTATAAACATTGGCAAATGATAAGAAATAAGTGTGAATGGGGGAAAGAGGGAGAATTTTCTTATATCCGACTAAAGAAGATGGGGATAAGATATGGGCTTAAACTAATTAAAGTATTGGGATATGGATACTGGTTTCATCCATTGGAAATTATGTGGGTATTGCGGAGTATTGTGGATAAAGTTCAAAAAGTTAATCCGTGTAGGAAGCATAAAGTATTTTTAAAACTTAAATCTCTTTATGATGAATTATGGAGTAAAATAGAAAAGGACTTTGGATATTATTTTTTAAGGAATATAGTTGTTGCTTTTAGGAAATGAAAATTCTGTTAGTAAGTGATGCACATAGGACAGCCGGGGCAGAATTTTATTTGTATTCATTAGCCAAGGGGTTAAAGCAAAGAGGATACCGAGTTAAGTTGCTATGTCCTGACAGAAAAGAGTGGAATGAATTAGCAGGAAAGATGGCAATAGATAATCTTGATGTTAATGTGCTTCCGCTAAAGAGTAGACATGATTTTGGGCGATTCTATTTTCTTGCATTCTTATATTTACCTCAGATTATAAAACTTAAAAGGAAAATTCAGCAACTAAATCCAGATATTCTACATATAAATACGGCGGTAGTTGAAGATGGGCAAACTATTATTATTGCAGGTAGATTAGCAAGGGTTAAGAATTTAATTAATACATTTCATACAGGTCAATTTATTCCATATACTATAAAAGGTGTTAGAATTAGGTTAATAGATAGTTTTAGAAAGATAGTTGTTAGGAAAGTAATTTCCTTTATCAAAGCTATAATCGCAGTCTCTTTTTCCACTGCATACGAGATTAATCAAAAATACGGTGTGCCAAAGGAAAAATTTAAGATAATCTATAATGGAATAGAAGTAAGTAAGTTTAATCTGGGCTACGATAAACAGAGTTTTAGAAACAAAGTTGGTTTAGATGAAAATGGGTTTTTAGTTACCTGTGTTTCCAATTTACATCTACATAAGGGGCTTAATTATTTATTAGCTGCTATACCTGATGTGCTAAAAGAATTTTCCGATGTCCATTTTCTCTTTGTCGGGGATGGAGAGCAAAGGGTTAAATTGCTTGAACAATCAAGAAGTTTGGGGATAGATAAAAATGTTGTCTTCATAGGAAAAAGTAATAATGTACCATCTATTCTTGGGGCATCGGATATTTTTGTTTTGCCCTCTTTATGGGAAGGATTTCCACTTGTTATTTTAGAGGCAATGGCAGCTGGGCTCCCAATAGTAGCAACAAGAGTTGGTGGAATACCTGAAATGATAACCAGTGGAGAAGAAGGATTTCTTGTAGATCCCTGTAATTCTAATGCTCTTTTCTCTGCGATAAAGAAGATATTGAACGATAGTGAATTAGCTAAAAAAATGGGTATACAAGCAAAATTAAGGGCTCGCAATTTTAGTGTTAATCATATGGTAGAAAAGACTTGTGAATTGTATGAAAGTATGTCTAATATTTCCTAATTATCCACCTAATTATCAGATGGATGGCATAGGTGATTATACTTACATCCTTGTCCAAGAATTAAGGAATTTAGGAGAGGTTCAACCTCAAGTTGATGTATCTGTTATAGCATCTAAAAAATATAGTGGAGACGATAAAAGGGTCTATAAAATTGGCAACTTAAACTGGGGGGTAGTTGAACTTTTTAAGGTCTTACGGATAGTGAGGAGAAATTTTGATGATTACATCACTCCGTTTGATGATTACATCACTCCGTTTAATGATTACATCACTCCGTTTAATGATTACATCACTCCGTTTGATGATTACATTACTCCGTTTGATATTCTGCATCTGCAATATACACCTGAGACATATGGATATGGAATTAGTTTCAAGTTTTTGCCACTCTTAATGAGGATTTTAATCCCCCATACTCGTTTTATTATTACTTTTCATACGCTTGTAGGAGGTAAAAGGATTTCCTACTTCAATGCTTTTTTGCTTTCTATTTTCAGTCATAAAATTATAAGCACAAACGAAGAACTTACTTTTCTTTTTAAGAGGAGATTGTGGTTTTTGGCACATAAATTAGTTCAAATTCCTATTGGCTCAAATATATTGCCTATACAAATTAACAAGGAGAAAGCGAAACTTGATATTCGCACGAAATATAATATTCCTGCCCATGCTACTTTATTATCCAATTTTGGTTTTCCTGCACCTAATAAGGGATTAGAAACTCTATTTAATGCCCTAAAAATATTGAATTCATTAGGCAATTATATTCTTATTTTAGTAGGTACAACAAGAGAAGAGGATAAGAATTATCGTGCTGAACTATTAAAGTTAATTGACAAGTTAGAATTGAAATCTAACATACTTTGGATGGAGCAGTTAGATGAACAAGAAGTGTCGCAAGTTTTATTCGCCTCGGATATATATGTTGTGCCTTATAGAGAAGGAATGAGTACTCGGCACGGCAGTTTGATGGCTGGTATAGTTCATTCTTTACCAATAGTAAGCACTTATCCGCGTGTCAATTATCCTTATTTCATAGATGGTGTAAATGTAATTCTTGTAGAGCCGGAAAATCCATCTAAATTAGCAGATGCTATACATCGGATAGCAAATGATGCTCTACTTCGTAATAACTTGGCTCAAAACATATCTAAATTAGCGAGTAAGTTTAGTTGGTCAGATATAGCGTGTAAAACAATAGAAGTTTATAAAAGGGGTTGAACCCCATCGGAATGCAAATGTTAAGGTGGCTAAAACTATGTAGAAGCTTATTTATTGGTATAGCTGGCATTATTTGTTGGAAAATCTGTTCTTTACTTGTCACAAATAAGCACCAGAAATTAAATCTCTCCAAAGTGAGTGGCTTAACCTCAAATCGCATTTTACATATCCAACTTGACTCTGTGGGTGATGTAATGATGGCTACTCCTATTTTTAGAGCTGTTAAAAATAGATTTGTCAATTCTAATGAGGTTCTACCTCAGGAGGTTCAACCTCAGGAGGTTCAACCTCGGATAGATATTTTATTGCGTCCAGGGAACAAATTGCTTTTAATGAATAACCCTAACATAAATACAATACTTACGCTGGATAATAATATACTTAAAACTATAAATACTATACTTGGGTTGCGTAAAACTTCATATAACATAGTCATTGATTATAGTAGCAGTTTTTATAGTGGGTGGATTAGTTTTATTACCGGTAGTAAGTGTAGGTTGGGGGTTATGCACAATTCAAAAATAGGGCTATTCAGTATCCGGGATTTTGGGTTCTTTTATACCCATAAGATTAAAGATATGGGTATGCATCTTATAGATATGTGGGCTAACGAAGTAAAAATGCTTAACTGCGATGGACAAGATAGCAGGATGGAAATTTATCCCAGCCCTAAAGAATTTGATAAGATAGAACATTTATTTAACACTATTAATGGGTCCAACGAGGAGGTTCAACCTCAGAAAGTAATAGTTATTCATCCTAATGCAAAGTGGTCCCCTAAGCGTTGGCCTATAGATAAATTTGCTAAATTAACTTCTGAGTTGATAGCTCTTGGATACAAGGTTATATTAGTTGGGACGAGCAGAGATGAGTTAAGTCTACGGGCTATAGCATCAGACCATCAGACCAGATGCAAACGGAGTGATGTAATCATAAAACGGAGTGATGTAATCATAAAAGTGGTCACGGATTTAAGTCTACTCGAATTAGCGGCGTTAATAAAGAGGGCTGATTTATTTATAGGCAACGATAGTGGGCCGGCTCAAATCTCTATTAGTGTCGGTACGCCATCAATAGTTTTATTCGGTCCTGTGCTTCCAGCTCGGTCTGGCCCAAAAGACAATAAACATATTGTTTTATTTAAGAATATTGGGTGCAGTCCTTGTCCTCTTTATTATACAAAAGACAAGTGTATTAGAGGGGATAATGAGTGCTTAAAACTCATAGAAGTAGATGAAGTTTTAGAAGCAGTAAGCAAGCTAATTAAAAAATGTTCATAGAATATATTCGTAAGTCTCCACATCGTAATGAATTAGAGCGGTATATAAAGAAATACTTCCCTCTGTTAAAGGGTAAGATATTAGAAATTGGGTCAAAAGATAGGAGGTATGATTTTTTGTTAAAAGATAAACCTATTGCAATGGATATAGTTGAAAATAAGCAGAAAGAGGTTATATTTGGTGATGTAAATGAATTAACTTTTACGGATAATAGTTTTGATGTTGTTTTGTGCATAGAAGTATTTGAGTATCTTTCTACTTACAAGATGGCAATAAGTGAAATTTATCGTGTGTTAAAGAATGGTGGAATAGCTATTTTATCAATACCATTTATGTATAAGATACACGGAGATAAATTACGCTTTACATCTAATTATTTGACTACTGAATTATTAAATTGTTTCCTGTCCGCTGACAAGCAGAAGCAGGATATAAAAATATATCCCATAGGCAACTTTTATACTATTATTTTAGATATTGTGCGTGATAAGGTTGGCAATATTAGGATTATGCCTATTAGGTATGTATGTTATTTGGGGTATTTATTTTTAACGCTTTTTATACCGCTAACTAAACTATCAAAAGATACTAATTATGTTTCAGGGTATTTTATAGTAGTTAAAAAATCTTATGCTAATAGATAAAATTAGAAGTATGCGTATTTTGAGAAAGACTACCTTGTTTCATAAGCTTTATAGCAAATTATATGTTTCTCCTTATCCGGAGCAAATTGATAAACCTGATGGCAAAGTAGTCCTTGTTCTTTCTCCTCATTGTGATGATGCAGTATTCGGTTGCGGTGGTACATTATATAAGCATTTTAAGGCAGGTGATAAAGTTAGTATTCTCTATCTAAAAGTGATGAATAAAGTTATGGAAGATGAGGCGAGGGCAACCGCTGAAATACTTGGTATAAGCAAACAGATATTTTGTGAATCAGATGTAAATAATGCCGAAAAAATTACTGATGTATTGAATAAGTTGATGCCGGAAATAATATATACGCCACATCCTATGGATAATCATCCTGACCACTATCAGACGAGCTTAATTTTAGCCAATGTGATTAGTAAATTAAAGATTACCCCTATACTTTTATGTTATGAAATTTGGACCCCTATTATTCCTAATGTAGTGATAGATATATCTGAGTGTATTGAGTATAAAAAGCTGGCTATAGATTGCTTTGTTTCGCAAAATAAGACATTAGACTATACTAATGGAATTATAGGGTTAAATCAGTATCGCTCGCTTTCCTTAAAGCAAGGTGGCTCTTTTGCTGAATGCTTCATTAGGGTAAATAAAAAAGAGTTGACTTCTCTTTTAAAGGTAGTATAAGGTTGTGAATATTAAGTAATTCTAAAAATGAAGGAACTAACTTTTAGGGATTATCTCAGGATTATCCGCAAGCGAAAGTGGTGGATAATAGCATTTATGGTTATTATACCGCTTGCCGTAATATTTGTTACCCCACAACACTATACGCCAATTTATGAAGCTGAGACGACGATTGAATTGTGGGCGGTAAAATTACTGGTTGGAAGATGACTTTTTCTACTAAGACCGAAGCGGAAATCATAAAGAGCATAAAAATAGTTAAGCATGCTGCACAGCTGGTTGGGATTATTAAAGATGATACACCGGCAGATGAAGTGGTAAGAGTTTCAAAAGAATTAACAAGTAAGATAAAGACTTCGGTGGTTGAGAATACTGGATTTATAATCATTAAGGTCAGGTATAGCAATCCACATTTAGCTTCTGCATTGGCTAATGCACTTGCCAAATCCTATATAGATGAGCATATTTGTAAAAAGAATCGCGAAGCTACAAAAGTAATGGAATTTTTGGAACGGCAATTGGATGAGAAACGAAAGATGGTGGAAGAAGCGGAAGAAAATTTAAGGGAGTATCAAGAGGAGAATGCAGAATTTTTTGCCCTTGCCTTAGCATATAAGGATAGACTGAATCTAATAGACCAAGATATATCCAGGCTAACAGAAATTTATACTTCAGAGCACAGAAAAGTAAAGGTACTGCAAAAAGAGACAGATAAGATACGCAAAAAGTTAAAAGACTTGCCGCAAAAAGAACAAAAACTTAATAGAAGGGAAGATGAAGCTATAAAGACTAAAACAACATATGACAAAATAAATGATGAGTTAATAGAGGCAAAGATTGCTAATGAGATAGGCGTAGAGGATATAACTATTGTTAGTTTAGCTATCCCGTCCTTGACACCTATAAATCCGATGACAAAAATGAATATCCTCATCGGCTTAATAGTTGGCTTAATTCTTGGATTTATATTTGTATTTGTGAGTGAATCATTAGATGCCTCAATTGCAACTATTGAAGAGGTAGAAAATTATCTTGCAAAACCAGTTATTGGTGTAATCCCTCGTATTAAGGTAGAAGGAGGAATTGGATTGCCTTTGCTTGTTACAAAGTCACCCGAAGGATCTTTGTTTGCAGCATGGAATATGATTTATACTAATATAGACCTTGCTATACAGAGGAGTAATAACATTGACCACCAAACATTTATGTTGACTTCGACTGTTCCGAACGAGGGCAAGACAGTGGCAGCCATTAATTTAGCTATTGTTAGTGCTCATGCAGGGAAGCGGACTTTACTTGTGGATATGGATACAAAACGACCATCTATACATAAGATATTTAATATTTTGCGAGAACCGGGATTTATGGAATTTATGGATGGTAAAGTTAAACTAAATGAAGCGACAAAGAGAATCTCTCATCTTGTTGAATCTAATGTCTTACCGGATGAGAATATTTTGAAAAATTCAGAAATTGACAATCTATACATTATGCCTTACGGTCATATACCAGCCAATGAGGTAGAAGCTATAAACTCTGCTAATATGAAATCAGCAATTGAGGGACTAAAAGATGAGTTTGAGGTTATAATATTTGATTGCACTCCTACTTTAACTACGGCGGCTACTTCTGTTATTGCATCTAAACTGGATTTGGCAATTTTAGTCTATGAGGTTGGAAAAACTGCAAGACATTCTCTTAAAAGAGCTATAACACATCTTTCTTATGCTAATATTAATGTGCTTGGAGTGATTTTAAATAAAATGAGAACCGAAGATCTTGAACCCGGTGTTGGTTATTATTATAAATATAGTTATAAATATGGGGTAAAAAAGGATTGACTTAGCCACTAAAAAGTAAGCTAATTATGAGCAACACTAATTTACAACCTATCTTTTCTCCCAAATCAATTGCTGTAATAGGGGCATCTGCTCGTGAAGATAGTGTTGGCAGGGCTCTTTTTACCAATGTTCTATTCTCAGGGTACACAGGAATTGTGTATCCTGTAAATCCTAATGCCAGAGGTATTCTCGGTGTAAGGGCATATCATTCGGTTTGGGATATCCCGGAAGAAGTAGAGTTAGCCGTCATTATAGTCCCTTCTACGGCGGTCCCTATTGTTATGGAAGAGTGTGGTGAAAAGGGAGTGAAAGCCGCTATTATTATAAGTGCTGGATTTAAGGAAATAGGCAATCAGGGAATAGAGATTGAAGAAGCTATCAAATCTATAGCCCAAAAACATTCTATTCGGCTTGTAGGTCCCAATTGTCTTGGAGTAATCAATACTGACCCGAATATTTGTTTTAATGCTACTTTTGCAGGTAGTATGCCTAAGCCAGGTAATATATCCTTTATTTCTCAATCCGGTGCTCTCGGGGTGGCGGCACTTGAATATGTACGGGGTGAGAATATAGGGATTTCTAAATTCGTTTCTATGGGCAATAAGGCGGATATAAATGAAAATGATTTGTTAGAGGTGCTTAAAAATGACCCGCTTACTGATGTCATTTTACTATATCTGGAGGACTTAACTGCTCCCAAGCATTTTATAGAACTTACAAGAGAGATAGCGGGAGTTAAAAAGAAACCTATTTTAGCTATAAAATCAGGCCGTACCATAGAGGGCGCCCGTGCTGCATCTTCGCACACAGGGGCATTGGCAAGTTCAGACGAAGCGTATGATTCGTTTTTTAAGCAATGTGGCGTCTTAAGGGTGGAGACACTTGAAGAGTTATTCGAGTATGCCATTGCTTTTGCGAAACAACCGCTCCCTTATTCGAATAAAATAGCCATTGTGACTAATGCAGGTGGACCGGGGATAATGGCTACGGATACAGGAATTAGGTATGGATTGCAACTATCACAGTTTGAAAGTGCCACAACTAATAGGTTGCAGGACTCTATGAAGTCGCACCTTTTGCCACAAACTGCCAATATAACTAATCCCATAGATGTAATTGGTGATGCCAATGCTGACAGATATGCTACGGCATTGCAAGCTGTATTGGAGGACAAAAATGTAGCCGGGGCCATTGTGATTTGCACTCCTCGCTCCGCAGCCGCCTTACAACCTATTACGCAAGTTATAGCAGAGATTGTTCCCCGATACAAAAAGCCCGTTATGGCCTGCTGTATGGGAGTGACAGATATTTCGAGTGCATTAAAGATTTTGGACGAAAAAAATATACCTCATTATAGATTCCCAGAAGCCGCCGCTCGTGCATTAGCTAATATGGCGGAATATGCTCATTGGCTCACGCGCCCACAAACTGAGATAAAAGTTTTTACAGATGTTGATAAAGACAAGGTTGCTAATATACTTGCTGCCGCTAAGATAGAAGACAAGCACTTCTTAACTGAACCCGATTGCTATGAAATCCTGAATGCATACGGGTTCCCTATTTTGGGCTTCCGACTTGCTAAAACAGAAACAGATGCTATTCAAGCCGCTAATCAAATTGGATACCCGATTGTTATGAAAATTGTCTCACCTGACATACTCCATAAATTAGATGTCAAAGGCGTCCAACTTAATATAGATAATGATAAAGAAGCAAAAAATGCTTACAATAATATATTGCAAAATGTGAATAAAATTAAACCTAAGGCTAATATACTTGGCATCCTCGTCCAAAAAATGGCTCAAAAAGGAAAGGAGACGATTATAGGCATGAATAGAGACCCGCACTTCGGTCCCCTTATTATGTTTGGACTGGGTGGCTCATATGTAGAAATCCTGAAAGATGTATCTTTTAGAATAGCCCCTATTCGCGAACTATCGGCCCAATATATGATAGAAGAGATTAGAGGATATAAAATATTACAGGGCTATAGAGGTGAAAAACCATCTGATATTAAGGCAATTGTTGAATGCCTTGAAAGACTATCGCAACTCGTCTCAGACTTCCAAGAGATAAAAGAATTAGATATCAATCCGCTATCTGTCCTTGAAACAGGTAAAGGCGCCCAAGTCCTCGACGCACGCATCCTGATATAAGTTATGCAAACAAAGTGATGTAATCATCAAACAAAGTGATGTAATCATCAAACAGAGTGCAGATAGAAATTCATAGAGATTGGTGGAAATTAAGTAGAAATTATTTGTGTCTCCATAAATTTCTATTAGTTTCTACGAGTTTCTATTAATTTCTACTCTTTACAAAGTGATGTAATCATCAAACAGAGTGCAGATAGAAATTCATAGAGATTGGTGGAAATTAAGTAGAAATTA
>JACQXS010000021.1 GCA_016208615.1 Candidatus Stahliibacteriota bacterium
CAACTCGTATCTTTACCTGCTAAATTACCTTGCACAACTAAACTACACGCAACTACTTGACCATCCGGAGCATTTGATGCCACTGCTATTTGATACGGAGAAGCACTCTTTTCTTCATTTGGACTAAAATTCCCATAACTCAGCACATCATTACCTACTACACTCATATATGTAGAAATAGTCTTTAATCTTGCAGATACATTATTAACCGTGCTTTCTGAGCTATTTTTAAGCCAAATTGTCAAATCAAGAGCTTCACCCGGATTTATATCTTCATCTCCATTACCGCCGGAAACTTGATGCCTTGAATATCCTACATTATTGGCAGTGCTCAATTTTATCTTGGTCTCGGCTGTCAAGTAATTATGCTTACTAACTGTAATTTGCAGTAGAGTATCATCAGAAACTGCTGTAATTCCAATAATACCATTACTATTGGTATATCCTCTTACATATGCATCATTGTTCATACAGCATATATAAGCACTATCTACCGGATTACCTATTGAATCTGATATAGAGACAGCAAATGGGACGCCCGAATAAACAATGGCAGGACAATTAATATTTAACTTCTTAGGCACCCAAGTCCATACAGGTAATTCAGGGTCGCCAAACAAATTTAAGCTATAATGACAGTGTCGCCATGTAGTTGCATCTGGACCAAATATTTCATCCACATACTTATCTTTGCAAAAAAGAAACATCATTCCCATATGGTAAATATTATGAGTCATAAGGTTATCAAAAAAGCTGTAAGCATGAGATTCGGTATATTTTAACGCAGGTTCAGTTTCATAACAAGCAATCCCATAGTTAGCAATACACCCAATAGTTCCGCCAGTGGGTGAGTTCATTAACTTTTCTATAATACAATCTTCGTATGATAGCCGTCCCACATCACAACTTACTCCAGTTAAAATACCTACTTTATCTCCATTAGCAGGCGCACCAGATAACTCAAGCCCTCCTAAAGTCGTAGTACCACCGTGTCCCATTGAAAACCAAAATTGATACCCGACTCGCGCTATAGAATCCCTGGGCTCATAATGACTACTTGGTATACCTTTAACTTTAACAAAGCTATCCGGAAACAGACTAAGCACACTATCTTGTGTGAATACACAATCTCCAAACTGTACCCCACTAATTATTTTGGGAATATAGCTTCTAACAGGATTTTGCTCATATTTCAGTACCTTTTGTACAAATGTATTGACCTCAGTAGTATCTCCAACCGAAGCTCTGCCTACAAAAATATCACCATAAAGGTCAACGCTATCTACTACTTCACCAAAAGTATTATTATTATTCAAGTCCCAGTTCCCATCCAAATTTGAAAAATAAATATCTCCACCATTCTCTGTTGTTGACCCTTCACTTTGCTTCAAATGTCTCAATGGCACTACATTATTAGATGGGTCCCCTCCCATCAATACCCATATTACTCCCCAATTAGTATGAGCATCTTTTATAAAATTGCGTATCTTTTCACACGAATCTCTACCACTATAATTGCTATAAATCCATTGTGTAGTTACTACCTTTGCTGGTATCCCTTTTTGTGTCTTCCAGTCAACTAAAGAATTAAACTTAGATACTAACTCGGATGATGTAATAACTAAATATTCTACTTCATCCGGTGGCAATGCACCTATATTCTTAAAATTATCCATAGCTCTTGGACCCCATATTTCTATGGCTTCGGGATTCATAGCCATTTCCTTTATTGCTGGCTCCCATATTGCTTTCTGCTTTAATGTAGAATATTGGAAATTAGCATTCCCTTCGGTATATACAATTTTAACTCTAATACTTTTAGTTAATACCAATTGCCTCTCCCCAGGCACATATTGAACTGGGTAAATTACTATCCCTGCAACCCTGTACCCTCCCATATATCCTTCAGGCATAATATTCACTAATTCTTCTGGATATGGGGAAGCAGAACTATAGATTATAGGGTCAGGGACTACAAATTCTCCCTTTTCAGTTCCAACTGTCTGTGGGGGCTGTGCAGGGCAAATTAAATATCTACCATCTAACTTTTCCTGTGTAAAATCTACTACTTCAACCTTAACTATTTTTGCACCTTGTGGCAAAAGCACTAATTGTCTTGCCTTTGGTAATAAAGGGGTACCTGCTCCACCAGTAAAATAACAATCCTTAAAACTTACCCAAGTATACTCACCAATTGATTGGAACTTTAAATCAGAAGAAGAGAAATTGAAATCCTTTATTATTTCGCCTCCGTAAGAATGAGTTATCCACCCAATTACAGTAGCTATAATTATCCACCTCTTTGGTATGTCCTTCATTTTACTCCCTCCTTATTAAATGCTTCATTTCACATATACTATCTTATTTATTAAGCATTTGTCTTTTACTTTTAATTTGCAAAAGTATATCCCACTTGCCACCCTTTTGCCAAAGTTATCCTTACCATTCCATATTATTTTATAATTTCCCTGTCCATAGTCTCCACTTACCAGTTCTCTTACTAATTGGCCTACATAATTGTAGATACTCAAATTCACATAAGCAGGTGAGACAATAGAATACCAAATATTGCACTGACCAATAAATGGGTTAGACGAACTCAATCCCATTTCTGTTTTTAATGGGAGCTTATTTTCATTTACTCCTGCCTTTTTTACTCTAAATAAGCTGTGCCTTAAACTTACATCAACTATCGCTCCATCAAAGTTGTAGTCGCTTTTTTTCAACTCAATTACACAAGAATCACCTTCTCTCGCACTTGAATCTACTTTAAACTTAACCATCACAAAATTGCCCCCACCTTCAACAGGTTCTGTTCCTGCAAGTGATATTAGGAATCTACCCTTACTTATTTCATTGCTTACAATCATCATTCCTGTTGTAATATCTGTTACCTGAGCAGTAACTCCTTTCAATATTGTAGAATCGTATGTTAATTCAATATCAGCACTAACAATACTATCATTAGTCAAATTGCTTACCTGTATTGGGATTAAAATTTCTGTCCCATTTTCACTGCAAGTATCAGTAATAAATACATCTATTGTATTTTTATCTTTAGCAACTAACATTTCTTTACTACTCCAACTCCCATTTACATCTCCATACAGTATGCCAACATAATCTTCGTTTAGTTTATCCTCATCAAGCGGAGTATAACTTTTACTTTCCGGCATAAATGTCCAATCCCCCACTGGGAAGTGCTGAATTATTCCTACCCTGTAGCGTAAAACTAATGCGGCATCGTATGCTTCAATTTGAGTATTCCCACTCACATCAGCCGCCTTCTGTTGCATACTATCTAATGTTATTAACCCTACATTATGCCGTAATATCTGTACCGCATCAAATGAACTAATCGCCCCTTCTTGTGCCACATTTACTTTGCCCGGAGTAATTATATAATTACCAGGTATTAAGCCCCTTAAATTATATTCTCCAATTGTATCAGTTATACCCAATTCGCTGATGTAATTTAATCTCACATCCCCTACACCAGCAGAGTTATTAAAATACTTCACCCCCCCTGAAATACTATATGATAGAAGCGTTTTAAGACACCCACATTGAGTAACCACAGGAACATTGCCCAAATTAAATCGCAATGTTATAAATTCAAAAGTAGTGCTATCAGTAGTCATAGCTACTACATCAAACTTTATCTTAACTAAACTGCCCTCGCCTACTA
>JACQXS010000022.1 GCA_016208615.1 Candidatus Stahliibacteriota bacterium
ATAACACGAGCAAAAACTCTGGTACATGGCAAGATATCGGAAATATACCATGATGGGGAGAGTATATTTAAGAATATACCAAATCCCTTTATAGCTACAAGGTATCATTCTTTAGCAGTTGATGTGAACTATGTTCCTGATTGTCTTAAAATTAGTGCTTATACTAATGATGGAGAGATTATGGGAATTCGTCACAAGACACATCCAGTAGAAGGGGTTCAGTTTCATCCAGAATCTATTTTAACACAAAAAGGTAAGAAACTTTTGGAAAACTTTTTAAAAATATGATATATGATAAAGGAATTAATTAGTAAACTTATAGATAGGCATAATCTGACCTCTGAAGAGATGGAGTTAGCAATGAATGAAATAATGTCAGGGAATACCACTCCTGCACAAATTGCTGCTTTTCTTGTCGCATTGCGTATGAAAGGAGAAACTATAGATGAAATCACATCGGCAGCACATGTGATGAGGGATAAAGCTATAAAGATAGATATTGGTAACAAAACAATGGTTGACACATGCGGAACAGGAGGAGATAGCATGGATACATTTAACATTTCTACAATATCCGCTCTTGTAGCTGCTGGTGCAGGAATAACCGTTGCAAAGCACGGAAATCGGGCAGTCTCAAGCAGGTGTGGAAGTGCTGACCTTATGGAAGCATTAGGCGTAAAAATAGATACTCATCCATCTATCGTAGAGAAATGCCTTAAAGAAATTGGGTTTGGCTTCTTATTTGCTCCAATATTTCATCCAGCAATGAAATATGCAATTGGTCCAAGAAGAGAAGTTGGGATTCGCACTATATTTAATATTTTGGGTCCTTTATCAAATCCTGCGAATGCAACTGCTCAAGTATTGGGAGTTTTCAGAAAGGATTTAACCGAGCCATTGGCGTATGTTCTGAAGAATCTGGGTGTAAAAAGAGCTTTTGTGGTATACGGACAAGATGGAATGGATGAAATTACTACTACTGACTCTACCAAAGTATCTGAACTTAAGGATAGAAAAGTAGTGACCTACGATATTACTCCTGAAGAATTTAATCTAAAAAGAGCAAATCTTTCTGACCTGGAGGGTAAAGATGTTGAGACTAATGTAAAAATAACATTAGAAATCCTTCAAGGCAAAAAATGTCCAGGCAGAGAGATTGCTTGTTTAAATGCTGCTGCCGCACTGGTAGTGGGAGATATTGCAAAGGATTTTAGAGAAGGGATAAAAATTGCGGAAGAATCAATTGACTCTGGTAATGCTCTCCGAAAATTAGAACTTTTAAAAGAATATACGCAAGTGAAATGAGTTTACTTGAAGAATTAGTAAAAAGTAGAAAGGAAGAAGTTGAAGAAGAGAAAAATATGCTAAATTTAAAGTTATTGAAGTCTCAGGTATCAGCACTTCCACCAACGCGTGACTTCAAAAGAGCTATAGCAGGAAAAGGCGTAAGTCTTATTGCTGAAATAAAAAAAACCTCTCCATCAAAAGGTGTTCTACGCCAAGAATTTTCTCCAAAAAGTATTGGCAAAATCTATGAAGAGAATGGAGCTTCTGCTATTTCTGTGCTTGTGCCAAGAAAATACTTTATGGGCGACCCTTCTTACATCTCGGAAGCAAAAAGTTGTTCTAACTTGCCAGTACTTCAGAAAGACTTTGTTACCGAAGAATACCAGATATATAAGGCAAGATACGACGGTGCCGATGCAATTCTCCTTATAACAACAATAGTAGAAGACTTAGAAAATTTTATACTTATTGCTCATAATATAGGAATGAAGTGTCTTGTAGAAATACATAACCAAAAGGAACTTGAAAAGGCTCTTTCAAGCTCTGCAGAAATTATAGGAATTAATAATCGGAATCTTGAAACTATGGAGGTAAATATAGAGAGAACCTTTGAGCTAAAAAAACTTATCCCAAATGATAGAATTGTAGTATCAGAAAGTGGAATTAGAAGCAGGGGGGATATAAAAAGGCTTGAAGATATAGGAATAAGTGCGGTTCTTGTAGGAGAGGCATTGATGACCTCTAAAGATATAGGTGCAAAAGTAAGAGAATTAACAGGAAAAGAGAGATGACTTGGATAAAAATTTGTGGAATAACTTGCTTGGAAGATGCTATATGTGTAGCTAAATCAGGTGCTGATGCCATTGGCTTCGTTTTTGCTACAGATAGTCCAAGAAGAGTAACAATGGAAAAAGCAAAAACTATAATATCTCAATTGCCAGAAAGTATTATAAAAGTGGGCGTGTTTGTCAACGAAGATGCTAAAATAGTGAAAGAAATAGCCAAGGTTTGTAATCTTGATATGCTTCAATTTCATGGAGAGGAGTCGCCAGAGTACTGTGATCAATTTGAAATAAAAGTAATAAAAGCATTTCGCATCTCCAACGAGAAAAGTGTTGCAGATATAATAAGATATAAAGTAGATTTTTATCTCTTAGATAGTTTTGACAAAAATAGGAGAGGTGGGAGCGGAAAAACATTTAATTGGGAACTTGCGCTTCTGGTCAAAAAACAAGGAATACCGATAATTCTTTCAGGTGGGTTGAATGAACATAATGTAAAAGAAGCCATAAGAAAAGTCAAACCATTTGGGGTAGATGTGAGTTCTGGCATAGAAATCTCACATGGGAAAAAAGAGGCAAACAAAATTCAAAAATTTATTGAATCAGTTAGGAGTGAACTATGCATTATTTAACTGCTGGTGAATCACATGGTCCGTGTGTGATTGCAATAATTGATGGTGTTCCTACACATTTGAGAATTAGTCCCAAAGATATAAATTATGAACTTGAGCGTCGCCAAATTGGATACGGGAGAAGCGAGCGTATGCAAATTGAAAAAGATAAAGTTGAAATTCTCTCCGGTGTTAGAAACGATAAAACAACAGGAAGTCCAATTGCTCTTTTGATAAAGAACAAAGATTTTAGTAAATCTTTGCCAGAGGTAAATATTCCAAGACCTGGGCATGCAGACCTTGCAGGAGTTTTGAAATTTAATCAAAAAGATGCAAGAGATATTCTTGAGCGTGCATCTGCTCGAGAAACTGCTTCCAGAGTAGCATGCGGAGCGGTTGCAAAAGTTATGCTTAGAGAATTTGATATTAAGGTATGTAGTCATGTCAGGCAAATTGGCAAAATAAAAGTTACAAAAGAAATGAATTATTCAAAGGTTAACAAATCTCCGCTAATGTGTGCGGACCCCGGGGCAGAAAAGCTAATGAAGAAAGAAATTGATGATGCACGCAAGAGAGGAGATACTGTAGGTGGAATATTTGAAGTAATATGTAAAGGAGTTCCTCCGGGAATTGGAAGTTATACTCAATGGGATAAAAGACTTGATGGACGGCTGGCTTATGTGTTAATGAGTATACCGGGTGTTAAAGGAGTGGAGATTGGATTAGGATTTAGTTCTGCTGGCAGTACAGGTTCTCGTGTACATGATGAAATCTTTTATAAGAATGATAGGTTCTACCGAAAAACTAATAATGCTGGTGGTATTGAAGGCGGTATATCAAATGGAGAAGATATTATTCTTAGGGCAGTTATGAAACCAATCCCTACGCTTGGGATGCCACTAAAGTCCATTGGGCTCTCTGATAAGCTTCCAAAAGCTGCACACAAGGAGAGGGCTGATATTTGTGCTGTTCCATCCTGTAGTGTCGTAGGAGAGGCTGTTGTGGCTTTTGAACTTGCGAGGGCGATGCAGGAAAAATTTGGTGGCGATAGTATGGAAGAGATGAAAAGAAACCACTTTGCTTATATAAAAGCAGTAAAAGAATATTAATGGCTAATATTGTGCTTATAGGATTTATGGGAAGTGGAAAGAGTACAATAGGTAAAATTCTTTCCCTAAAACTTAAAATGGACTTTGCTGATACTGACGAAATGATAGAAAAAGAGATAGGATTACCTATTCCAGAAATATTTGAAAAATATGGAGAACCTTATTTCAGGGAAATAGAGGGAAAAGTTGTCAGAAGATTGCTTGATTTTGATAATTATGTGATTTCAACAGGTGGCGGGACAATTCTTTCTTCGGAAAATATCAAAATACTAAGAAGAATAGGATTTATTTTCTATCTGCATATTACGCTTCAAGAGATAAAAAAAAGAATAAAAGATCCGACTACCCGACCTCTCTTCTATAAGTATGAAAAGATTTTCAAACAACGGCTTCCTATTTATAAAAACTCATCAGATTATACAATTTCTGTATCTAAACTTTCGCCGTCCAAGGTTGTGGAGAAAATTGTTTCATCTTTAGATAAGGATTATCTGTTTGAGCGTATGCATATTAATCTTGGTGAGAATGGTTCAGATATATATGTGATGAAGAGGGGTTTAGAAAAAATAGGCAGATATCTTAAACAATATGATATTGGCAACCGTGGAATGATAGTTACAAACACTAAAGTAGCAAAATTATATTTTGATGTAGTAAAAGGGTCGCTTGTTTCCTATGGTTTCATTCCCATTGTTACAAGACTGCCTGATGGGGAGAGATACAAAACGATAGAATATGCACTAAAGTTATATGATATATGTCTCAAAAATAAGCTTGATAGAAAATCCTTTATAATTTCACTTGGTGGAGGTGTGGTAGGAGATATTGCAGGATTTGTATCTGCCACATATAGACGGGGTATAGCATTTTTTCAAGTTTCCACTACTCTTCTTGCACAGGTAGATGCAAGTATAGGGGGGAAAACTGCTGTAAATCATTCAAAAGGCAAAAATATGATAGGAGCATTTCATCAACCGAGATTTGTGTTTTCCTGTGTGGAAGTTCTTAAGACTCTGCCACCAAAAGAAATAAAAAATGGATTAGCAGAAGTTGTGAAATACGGGATAATCAGAGATAAGAACTTATTTGAATATCTGGAAGGGAACATTCAAAAGATTTTGGATTACGATACGGATTCACTATTTGAGATAGTTAGAAAGTCAGCAGAAATTAAAGCTCAAATAGTGGAAGTTGATGAAAAAGAAGAAGGTATCAGGACAATCTTGAATTATGGGCATACACTTGGGCATGCATTAGAATCTGTAGGAGAGTATAGAAGGTTGACACACGGAGAAGCTTTAGCAATAGGAATTATATATGCAGCACGAGTATCTGAAGAAATGGGAATAATGGATTCCTCATCAGTTAAAAGGATTGAGAATTTATTAAGAAGGATTGGATTGCTTACAGATATGAATTTATTTGACCCTGCAGAAGTATGGAGGGCTATGCAATTAGACAAAAAGGTTATTTGGGGAAAGCTAAGAATGGTTCTTTCAACAGGGATTGGTAGTTGTGAGATTGTGGATAAATTAAATGAGAATTTGTTAAAGAAGGTTTTGAAGTCTTTACATTCAAATGGAAATTAAAATTCTAAGAGTTAAGAGAATTAGAGGAAAAGTTGAGATTCCAGGTGATAAGTCTATTTCCCATCGAGCAGTAATATTGGGGGGAATTAGCGAAGGAATAACAGAAGTTCATAATTTTCTGGTCTCCAAAGATACATTACGCACTGTAAGGTGTATGAAAGCACTGGGAGTAAAAGTGAAAACGGCAAATTCCCATCTTATTATTGAAGGAAATGGACTGCGTAGTCTTAAGGAGTCAAGGAATGTATTAAATGCAGGGAATTCAGGGACGACAGCAAGATTGCTTTTGGGATTACTTGCAGGACAAAAGTTTTTTTCTGTAATTACTGGAGATGTATCGTTGCGGACACGCCCGATGGATAGAGTTATTTTACCTTTGCAAGAGATGGGAGCACTATTATATGGGAGAGCTAATAATAAACATCTACCTATTGCAGTAAAAGGTAGTACACTTCATAGTATTAATTACACACTTAAAATAGCAAGTGCACAAGTAAAATCATCTTTACTTCTTGCAGGTCTTTTTGCAGATGGAATTACATATATAAAAGAGCTATATCCAACAAGAGACCACACCATCATTACTCCCAGATTCTGATATTACACTTCCAAATATAGGCATAAATTCTACACGCACAGGAATTATCGGAATTATGCAAAAAATGGGAGCGAAAATTGAATTATTAAATGAAAGAGTTGTATCAAATGAGCCAATTGCAGATATAAAAGTTACATCATCGCATTTAAGTGGAATAGAAATAAGAGAAGATATCCCAAGAGTAATAGACGAACTTCCCTTAATTGCTGTGCTCGCCACACAGGCACAAGGGATTACTGTTATTAGAAATGCTTCGGAATTGAGAGTTAAGGAGTCAGATAGAATAAGCTCAATTGTCAAGGGACTTTCTGTTCTTGGTGCAAAGATAGAGGAGTTAGAGGACGGATTTAAGGTAATAGGTCCTACACATCTTAAAGGAGGAATATGTAATTCTTATGGAGACCACAGAATTGCTATGGCATTATCTATTGCTGGGTGTATTGCTGATTCCGGAACATTAATTAAAAGAGCTGAATGTATGGATATATCCTTTCCGGGGTTCATAGCTATTATAAATAAGCTTGGGAGAGAATTATGAGGAAATACATCTCGGGTAAAACAAAGGTTTATGGCATAATAGGTAATCCTGTAATACACAGTCTATCACCAATTATGCACAATGTTGCATTCAGAGAAATAGGGCTTGATTGTGTTTACTTAACTTTTAAGGTAGAGCCCAAAAATCTTGAATCTGCAATTAACGGAATAAAATCCCTTGGGATTGCCGGAGTAAATGTTACGGCACCCTTCAAAACAGAGGTTATACCCCATTTAAATGAGCTTAAAGGGGATGCAAAGAAAGTAGGAACTGTCAATACAATTGTCAACAGGAATGGATGGCTTATAGGTTATAATACAGATGGCGAAGGATTTTTGAGGTCTCTCGAGGAAGATTTTAAAGTTAACATAAAGGGTAAAAATATATTACTAATAGGGGCAGGAGGGACTGCTATGGCAATTGCTTGGACAGTTAGCAAAACTTCACCCTCCAAAATAATAATTACCAATAGGACAAAGGAAAAGGCAGAAGAATTAGCATCAAGGATTTCTGCTTCTACGATTCCATTTAATAAATCAGATTTAGAGGATATTCTTTCTGAAACAGATATTTTAATAAATACTATTCCAATCTCCTTATCATTAGACTCTATAGGAAGTAGACATTTCGTTTATGATATTGTTTATTCTAATAAACCTTTGCTTGAAAGTGCGAAAAAGAAGGGAGCCAAAATTGGGGAAGGCACAAGTATGTTGCTCTATCAAGGAGTAATTAGTTTTGAACTATGGACAGGTAAAAAGGCACCCATTGAGGTTATGAGAAAACAAATTATAAAGTTTCAAAAAACTGTTATGGGGAAAAATGATTAAAAAAACAAGAACAACAAAACAAAAAATAGAAAGGAGATAGTGATGAAAATACTTATTATTCATGGTCCGAATCTCAATCTATTGGGTACAAGAGAGCAGGACATATACGGAAGACTCACATTAGACCAGATAAATGAAGAAATTCAGAAGTTTGGGAAGGAGAGAGGAATTGAAGTCAGTATCTACCAGACAAATTATGAAGGTAAGATTATAGACATTATTTCGGAGAATAGAGAAAAGGTAGAAGGTATTGTTATAAATCCAGGAGGTTATACCCATACATCTGTTGCTATAAGAGATGCTATATCAGGAACTAAAATTCCTACAGTGGAGGTACATCTTTCTAATATTTTTGCAAGAGAAAAATTTCGGCATATTTCTATCATAGCACCTGTATGCATTGGTACAATTTCAGGTTTTGGTGTAAATAGCTACATCTTAGGGTTAGAAGCACTTATCAATATACTGCAGCCGAAATAGATTATTTTGATTATATCTAATGGTTTTGTGAGAATAGGGGGGCTTTGGTTTCCACTGAGGTTGAGTAAAAAAGTGTGCCATATTTGTGCTAACTTTTAACCAAAATCCCCATAAACAGACATAATCACCATAACAGGCAAAAATGCCGGGAAGCCAAAAATAAAAGGCAATCACATAACCTCTTTTTCTTTCTAAAATATTTATTGCTGAGGGGGTATTGTTTCTAATGTTATACCTGTGTCACATTTGAATCTTTTTAACTTTGAAGCGCCGATGAAACTTTCCGCAATGGTACATCTCCCACCTTCGGCACTAAATAAAAGTAGCGCGGGAGTTTATCTCCCGCTTTATTTTGCAGAGAACAAACCTCGACGCTACCCTTCCATTCTTCTAAAACTATATTATATGCACAGTAATAGCTTTAAAGCTCACCATTACTTCTTTGTCTTTCGCCAGTCCTAATTCCTCGTATGATTGTTTAGTTATAGCAGCAATTATAGGGATACCGCAGTCTAAATGCACTTTAATTACAGGTCCACATTGGGTAACCTTTTTTATCCTACCTCGTAATTTATTCCGGACGCTTGTCTTGGCAGATACAGGAACTGTCTCTTCTATTCCCACATTTTCTGACCTAATACAAATAGTTACCTTTTCTCCAACCGCTCGTGTAGTAATTGCCTCTATTTCTATCTCTTCTTTGGGATTTGGGATTTGGGATTTGGAATTCTCTCCTACAGATATAACCGCCAATCCTCCTTTCTGTTCCTTGATTATGCCTGAAAGTATAGTTTCTACACCTGTAAATTGGGCTACCCTTTCATTTTGAGGAGTACTGAAAATCTCATTTGGCGTACCGATTTGTAATAGTTCTCCATCTTCCATCATTGCTATCCGGTCTCCTAAGACCATTGCTTCTATCCGACTATGGGTCACATAAAGAGAAGGTATTTTCAATTCCTTCAGTATCACTTTTATCTCCTCCTGCATTTGGACTCTTAATTCCTCATCTAATGCAGACAGTGGCTCATCAAAAAGAAGCAACTCAGGTCCAGTTATCATTGCCCGGGCAAGACTTACTCGTTGCTTTTCGCCTCCACTAAGAGTATTAGGAAAACGATGGACTAAATGAGTTAACTTAAATAACTCAACCAGAGATTCTAACTCCATTTTGGGATTTGGGATTTGGGATTTGGAATTCTCTTCCTTTCTATACCGAGTGCCAAAAAGGATATTCTCTTTTACAGTAAGGTGTGGAAATAAGGCATAATCCTGAAATATCATCCCTATATTCCGTTCTTCAGGACCCAAATGCGTTATTTCTTTTGAGGTTAAACCTCTTGAGGTTAAACCTCTTTGAAAAAGCAGTATCTTGCCAGATAAACTATGAAACCCAGCTATTGATTCTAATAATAATGTTTTTCCGGCTCCTGTTGGACCAAGAATTACCATTAGTTCACCTTCTTCTACATTAAAAGTAATATCTTTAAGTATCCTATGCCTTCCTATCACAAGACCCAAGTTCTCTACTGTTAAAGCGATCATTTCTTATGTAATAATAATCTAAAAAGCCCAAACATTGTCAGGCATATTATAAGTAATAAGGCAGATGCACCTGCCGATGCCTTCAAAGTAGTCGTAGTGAACAAATCCCATATCTTAACAGGGGCAGTCATTGGGTAATAGGCAACCACTACTACTGCTCCAAATTCACTTATTGAGCGTGCCCAAGTTAAGCTTAATCCTGTTAATATGTTCCGTTTGGCTAATGGAAGCGATATTCTCCGAAAAACTTCATACACCGAAGCCCCTAATGTTCTGCCTACTTTTTCCAATTTCTCATCTATTGCTTCAAAGCCATCTCTTGCTGAATTGACCATACAGGGTAAGCTAACAAATACCATTGCTGTCACTATGGCTATTCTTGTGCCTACAAAATTAAATCCTAATAAGGCATTTTTACCAAAAACAGACAGTAGTGCTATGCCTACTATCGTATGGGGTATGGCTAATGGGATATCTACTATAGTTTCTACGATTCTTTTGCCCCAAAACCTTTTCCTCGCCAAGATATACGCTAAAGGGATACCAAATATACCGGCAATAACAGCAGAGACAATAGATAAAAAGACACTATTAAAAATAGCTTGGATTACCTCCTTATCAGCTATGGCTTTGCCTATAAATTGTGCCGGCAAAATGATAGTCCGTAGAAGAGGCAAGAGAATAAATAAGATAAGTAACCCACTAATAAAGGATAACATAAAATAAAAAGAATGGGTTCTTTTCATCCTTATACAATAGACAAAAATTATCCCTTGTCAAGAATTGTCATTTGTCATGCTGAACTTGTTTCAGCATCCTGAAATAAATTCAGGACTAAAATCAATGCATTGCGAGACCCTGAAACGAGTAAAAAAACTGGGTAGGCAAGGTTTTTATGCCTTGCCTATATGAACAAGAAATTCCTTGACAACAAAAATTATTACCTGTAAAGTAATGCAAATTGGCGGCATAGTCTAGCCCGGTTAGGACGTGTGGTTCTCAGCCATGAAACCCGGGTTCAAATCCCGGTGCCGCCAAATTTCACCGCTTACTATGCCTATAAGGGTAAAGAAAAATAACCCTATCTGGATATAATCTATACAAGTCTCGGCTATTCCGTTAATCAATAAACTAATAATAGCGGCTATTCCACCTGTAAAAAAAGAATTATTTGGAGGTTTGAATCTTATAGCAGTGTAAAAAAGCATACCAAGAAATAATAAAAAGGCAGCTAACCCCAGCACTCCTGTTTCACATAAATAATGGGCATAGAGATTATGGGCATGATAATGTAAATAACGACTCTCGTTAGTATATCGGTCGGCTACTTCTTTATAGGTTCCAAGTCCACATCCTGTTATCGGATAAGATTTGAATATCTGTGGCACTATATGGGTTAAAGTGGTAATCCTCAAATGACTTGAACTGGGTGTAGTTAAGTGGTTAATTTTATTGTGGTGCATACTATAAAAGACAACTCCTGAAACTAAAATTACCACACCTATCCATTTATTTTTAGCTACCAAAACTAGTATTATGGCTATAAATGTAGCAATCATTCCCAGCCGTAAGCAGTATCCCTGATAATATAATAGCAGTGTTAGCTCTGGATAAATTAATGGTAGAGAAAATGAAGTAGCTTAAAAAATAACATAAGAAAATAGCCAATGCTCCCAAGCTCAGTAATTTATGAGTAGAGAAGATACAGGATAATATGATTGCCCCTAAAAATGCATACACATAAAATGGAAACCGACGAAAGTTTAATCTACGGATACACAGAACTAAAAGGAACAAAAAACTTAAATAAGCTATGACCGGAATAACAGGCAGAAAAAACAAAAATAATAAAGCACCCCACTCAATTCTCTTGTCAATCATCCTATCCATTAACTACTACTAAAAGTCCCAAATTTTCAGCTTTATAGTATCACTACTTGCTGTCCCTCAATAATTATACCTCGCATCTATATTATTTACACTGTTATTATCTCCGCCATAAATGGCGGAGTTTATGTATAAATCAAATCCCTACTTTAAACTCCTGTTCTACTAATCTTTGGTATAGGCCATTATTTTTAACCAACTCATTATGTGTTCCCTCTTCTACTATTTTACCATTATCCATAACTATTATCCTATCGCAATTCCGAATAGTAGATAGCCGATGTGCTATAACAATTGCTGTCCTATCTTTAAGTAAATTTTCTATTGCTTGCTGAATTTTGCGTTGTGCTTCCGGGTCAAGGTGTGAAGTCGCCTCATCAAATATAAGGATTTCAGGATTCTTGTAAAGAGCGCGGGCAATTGCAATTCGCTGCCTTTCACCGCCTGAAAGCATAGACCCTCGCTCCCCTATTATTGTTTTATATCCTTGTGGAAGACGGGCAATAAATTCATCCGCATTGGATAATTGTGCCGCCCTATTCACTAATTCATCTGATGGACTATAAGAACTTCCGTAAGCTATATTATTAAATATCGTATCATCAAATAATATCGGCTCCTGTGTAACAAGACCAATCAAAGTCCTTAAATCTTTTATCCTTACCTGTTTTATATCCAGACCATCAATTTCAATAGTCCCATCTGTCGGGTCATAGAAGCGCGAAAGCAGGTCAGTTAAAGTAGATTTGCCCGCCCCTGATGGACCAACCAGGGCAATTGTCTCTCCCTTTTTAATGCATAGACTTATACCACAAATTACTTCCCTTGAATCATCATAGCCAAAGTGGACATTATTGAATCTGATTTCCTGATTAAATGAGTTGAGCGGAACAGGATGGGCTAACTCTCTCACAGTAGGATGAGTATCTAATATTCTTTTTACTCTCACCATTGCCTGTATTCCTTTTTGGATACCAACATTTGCCTTAGGTAATTGTTTCAAGGATTGCATCATTGATATAGCACAACCCAAAAATACAAGAAACCGGTCAGCTGAAAGAGTATGAACAACAAAAATTAAGTAACTGCCATAACTTATGAGAATACAAGTTCCTATAGCGGCGATTAACTCTGATACCGGCACCCCGATAAGCCCTATTCTTTCAAGTTTCATAGCTGATTTGAAATAGTTATAGGTAGATTTGGCGAACCTATGTATCTCGTTTTCCTGTGTCCAAAAAGCTTTTATTATTTTCATACTGCCAATGGATTCATTAAGTATAGAAGTTAGTTTTCCCATATCTTCTTGCAATTGTTCGCTCCTTTGTTTGAGTTTTTTGCTTAATTTAGTAATTAGCCACGCAAGAATAGGAAAGATTGTCAGAGTTACAAGTAATAATTGCCACGAAAGGTATAATGCAAAAATTAAGTAGCCAAGTGTGAGTAAAAAGTATTCGGCAAAACGGAGCATCCCCTCTTTGATTGCTCCTTTTAGAAGTGAAATATCATTTGTTATTCTTGAAACCACTACCCCTGATTTAGTGTGTTGAAAATAATCCAAAGAAAGGCAATGTAAATGAGAATAAGTAGCATCTCTAACCTTTTGCATTACTCTTTCCTCTATGGAAGCACCTAAGTATTCGTGCAAATAGCCAAATAAACCCTTAATTAAGAAGGTGCTAACTAATACTATTTGTAACTTTATAAAGGCTTGTGCCTTTGAACCTATAAGAAACCATTGACTGAGCCGAGATAAAAGGTCATTACTTGATATAGGAGTCTGATGATAAAAAATAGCTTGTAAAAAGGGTGATAATAAGGAGAGAGAGAATGTTGATACCAGGGCATAGATAGACATAAAAATAAAACACAGTGTCAGCCGTTTGCTGTGTAATTTAAGATAGGGGTAAAAATTATTCATCCTTAACTATGTCCCGGCACCTCGGGATCCCACCTTGGCAATGATATTTTTGATTTTTGATTTTATTTGAATCAGGGCTTGGGGGGATTTGAACCCCCAACCTTCGAGTTCGTAGCCCGACGCTCTATCCAGTTGAGCTACAAGCCCAAAAAAAGAGTATAGTTATATGATATATGCGCCACCCGGGAATCGAACCCGGAACCCCCGGATTAAGAGTCCGATGCTCTACCGAATTGAGCTAGTGGCGCTTTTTAGATTCAATATTCAAATAGATTAAATAAATCATAACACAAAATTACATTCAGTCAAGTAAAAAGTTAGAATGCCTGAGAAAATTAACATAAACTCCGCCATTTATGGCGGAGGTAACAGTGATTAAACTTATTGGCTTTAGCCCTGATTTACAAAGTAGTATTTTTCAGGGCTAAAGCCCAATTCTAGTCAGTGTCTTTCTTACTCCGCTCTAAAGAGCGGAGTTAAAGCAAGAAACAAATTAAATCTGCTTGACATTAAGGCAGATTTCTGTAAATATTAGGGAATAGTAATAATTATGAGTGCTATGATATAATATTAGGATGAAGGTTACAAAAATAGAACCCCAAAAACATAATAAAAACAGATACTCTATTTATGTAGATGATAAGTTCGCCATAGGTGTAGATAGGGAAATAGTTTGGATACTTAATCTTCGGGAAGAAATGGAAGTAGAGACAAGTATGCTTGATAAGATTAGTTATACAGAGGAGAGGAGAAAAGTAAAAGAGCGAGCTTTGCATCTCTTAACTTATCGGGCAAGGTCGAAAAAAGAGTTAATTGATAGACTAAAAGAAAAGGGTGCTGAACTCAATATTATATCAGATGTAATAGAAGAACTTGAAACTATTGGATTAGTAAAGGATACTGAATTTGCAGAACTATGGGTCAGAGAACGCAGCAAATCCTATGGCACTTTCAGATTACGGAGCGAACTGATTAAAAAGGGAATTGCCAAAGAGATAATAGATAAAACATTAGAGGTACGACCCCAAGGTGAGACAAATGAACTTGATACTGCTCGTTCACTTGCACAAAAATGGATTGATAGACATAAAAATTTAGCCCCAGATGTACTAAAACGCAGGTTATATAGCTTTCTAATGAGACGCGGCATATCTTACGATACGATTAGCTCTCTGAATATATTCGGAGATGCGACCTCAAAATGAAGGTAGCTCTTATATCGTTAGGATGTCCCAAAAATAGAGTAGATGCAGAAGTGATTTTGGGATTGCTGGGTGAGGCAGGCTATTGTTTAACCCAGTTTCCGGAGGAAGCGGATATTATTATCATCAATACCTGTTCATTTATTTCGTCTGCTCGGATTGAGGCAAAAAGATCTATTGAAAAGAATGCAAACGGCAGGCATAAACTTATAGTCTGCGGCTGCTTACCACAAATGACAAGGGAGAAACTTTTTAATGATTACCCGTACATAGATGCCATTGTAGGGAGTGCAGAGTTTTACAAATTACCGGAAATAGTCTCGCGATTACTGAATGGAGAACAAAGAATCGTAGAAATCGGGGAGCCAACTTTTATCTATAACTCCATAACTCCACGGTTGCTCTCTACTCCCGTATCTTATGCCTATTTAAAGATTGCCGAAGGCTGTTCAAATTGTTGCTCATATTGTAGGATACCTGATTTACGCGGTGCATACAGGAGTAGGGAAATTAAAGATATAATTAATGAAGCAAATATGTTAGTAGAGTTAGGGGTAAAAGAGCTAATCCTAATCGCCCAAGATACAACTAATTTTGGTGCAGATAAAGTAGGGACACGGAATGCCGTGTCCCTACAAGTATTACTTGAAAAATTAGATAAGTTTGATAACTTACAATGGGTTCGGCTACTTTATACCCATCCGGCACATTTCACTGATTCACTAATTTCTGTGATGTCAGAGAGTAAGAAGTTATGCAAATACATAGACATCCCATTACAACATACACATCCTGAAATGTTAAATCGAATGGGGCGTCCAAAATGGGAGGGTACACGGGAATTATTATCTAAATTGAAAAGCAAGGGCTTTGCTTTAAGAACTACTTTTCTTGTGGGCTTTCCCGGGGAGAAAGAGTATCATTTTGATAGGCTGCTTAAAGATGTAAAAGAAATTGAATTTGATTGGGTAGGTGCATTTACATATTCACAAGAAGAGGGTACTTGTGCCAGTAAATTAGCTAATCAAGTGAGCGAAGAAATTAAAAAAGAACGCCTTGAAAGATTGTTAGAATCGCAACTTAAAATTACGAAACAGAAGAATAAACAAAGGATTGGTAAAACATTGCAAGTATTGGTGGATACTGCTTATACCGGGCATACAGAATTTCAAGCCCCTGATTTAGATGGAAAGGTTGTTTTCAAAAAGAAAGTTGTGCCGGGTAAGTTTTTGCAATCAAAAGTTAAAAGAATAGTGCAGGAGTACGATTTAGAAGTCTGATGGTCTGATGAGGATAGAGGAGTTTGATTATAAGCTACCCAAAGAGCTAATTGCTCAATACCCTTCTGTAAAAAGAGATGAATCCCGCTTACTTGTAGTCCATAGAAGAACACAAAAGATAGAGCATCGCCAGTTTTACAATATAGTGGAGTACTTTCAGCCGGGGGATGTACTTATATTAAATGAAACAAAAGTAATTCCGGCAAGACTTATTGGTAGGAGAAAAGATACAGGTGGCAAAGTAGAGGTATTTTTGTTAAAGCCAATTCAACAAAATGAGTGGGAAGTAATGATTTCGCCACAACGGGCAGCAAAAGTAGGTATGAAAATAGAGTTTGGGGAGGTGCAACCTCCCGATGAATTTTGGGGAGAAGTCACACGGATAGCTCCGAGAGGTACGACCTCCAATTGTGCGAGTCAGGGGACTCCCGCCACAGCGGGATCCCGAAGAAAGCGGGACCGCACCTACCCTTTCTATTGTATATTTAGATTTAATTGCGAGGTTAATAGTTTATTAGAGAAGAAGGGACAAGTGCCTCTGCCACCATATATAAAGAGAGCCCCATTACCCGTAGATATTGAAAGGTATCAGACTGTTTATGCAAGGGTTCCTGGGGCATGTGCTGCGCCAACTGCGGGATTACATTTTACTCAAAACTTATTGCAGGAGATAGAAAATAAAGGTATAGAAATAGCTAAAATTGTGTTGCAGGTTGGGATTGGCACTTTTAAGCCTATAAAGAGCGAAAAGGTAGAAGAACATAAAATGGAAAGCGAGTATTTTGAGATTTCAGAAGCTATGGCTCAGAAAATAAATCAAGCCAAGCGAAGAATTGCAGTAGGGACTACTACTGTCAGAGCACTTGAAAGTGAGGTGCGACCTCAAAGTGATAGTCCGATAATAAAACCCACAAAAGCATGGACAGAAAAGTTTATTTACCCAAATTATGAGTTTAAGGTAGTAGATGCATTAGTTACCAATTTCCACTTACCCAAATCAACCCTTCTATTACTTGTATGTGCATTTGCAGGCAGAGAACTTATTTTTAAGGCATACGCCGAAGCTATAAAGGATGGCTACAAGTTCTATTCCTACGGTGACGCAATGCTCATAATTTGAATTGACAAAAAGACTTTAGACATTAGACTATAGACAAAAGACTAATGGAGACAGATGTTTTAGTAATAGGTGGAGGACCTGCGGGTTTATCTGCGGCGATTACTGCGAGAGAACTTGGGATTCAACAAGTATTAGTAGTAGATGAGAATCCGCTACCTGGTGGTCAACTAATCAAGCAGACGCATAAGTTTTTTGGCTCCCGTCACCACTTTTGCGGTGTCAGAGGAATTGATATTGCGGTACTGCTTTTAAGTAGGTTGAAGCAAGGGCTTCAACCTACCCAATGTGAAGCGAGAGATAATGGTATAGAGATACTTCTAAATGCTTCGGCAGTCGGGATTTATGATTATTCAAGGTCAGGAGACCTTTCCCACAATGGGAAAATAGTTAGTATAGCGACGGAAAGTGAGCTTATCCAAGTCCATTGCAAGCGAATAATTGTAAGCACTGGTGCACAAGAGAATATGCTTAATTTTTCTAACAATGATTTGCCTGGAATTTATGGTGCCGGTGCAGTGCAGACGCTTGTGAATGTTTATGGTGTACCGCCTGGTAAAAAAGTATTGATGGTCGGCTCCGGTAATATAGGACTTATTGTTTCATATCAACTAATGCAGGCAGGTATTCAAGTAGTGGGCATAATAGAGGCGCTGAATAAAATAGGTGGCTATTTAGTGCATGCGGCAAAGGTTCGGAGGCTTGGGATTCCAATTTATATTTCCCATACCATAAAAGAGGCAATAGGTGAAAAATATGTTGAAGCCGCAGTTATTGTAGAATTAAATGCTCAATGGAATGAAATCAGTGGGACAGAGCAGAAGATAGAGTGTGATGTAATTTGTCTTGCATGCGGGTTATCGCCATCAACCGAGCTATTACATCAGGCGGGATGTAAAATGGTGTATACTCCCGAGATGGGTGGATATGTGGCTTGGCATAATGAGCGACTGCAAACCAGTATAGATTCAATTTATGTTGCCGGTGATTCGTCAGGCATAGAAGAAGCAGTAACCGCTATACTGGAAGGTCGTATTGCCGGTGCCTCTTGTGTATATGACATTTTAGGTTCACGGGCAGGGCGAGTCACCGACTCGCCCCTACAAGCAGAAACAATTATTCAACAGAGTATTGATGAGCTACATCAGTTTAGGAGTGGTCCGTTTGGTGAAAAAACAGTAAAGGGCAAAAAGAAAATGACTAATCTTTTATCTTGACAAAAAAGATTATTAAAGTAATATTATAAGTAAGATGAGATATTTGTTAGGTATAGCAATATTAGTTGCGGGAATTGGATATGCACAAGAATTCCCAATTTCAATAGCACCGGGTGACCAAATAAATCCTGATGTTGCTTGGGATGGCACTAACTTCTGGGTAGTATGGGCAGATAAAAGGAGCGGTGATTTTGAAATTTATGGCTCAAGAATCACACCCAGTGGTGAAATTCTTGACACAGCGGATGTTTGTCTTGCAGCAGGAACAAAATTCATAATGCCTTCCGTAGATTTTGGAGATAGTATTGGATGCGTTGCTTTTCAATATGACACAGGATTTGTATATACTACATGGGATTTTTATTACTCACTCTTTGGAGTTGCAAGGTTTTATAGCAATGGAGAATTGATAGATTCTACCACTATCTTAGTTGATTGGTCGCCCTCTTATCCTGCTGGAGGAATGATAGACTATATTAATATACCTATTTGTGTGTTTGGTAAAAATAATTTCTTCTCGTTTGTAGAGTTTGGTTATTGTAATTGGTTTGAGTGCTGGGAGTGCACTGAAATACAGAGTTTAAAAGAAGATAGACTGGTTTTAATTGCTGGTCTACCTGGGTTTAACTCCTGGGCAGTAACAGGAATTTGGAATGGCAAGAAGTTTTTTACGGTTTGGTCTCAATTCCCATTAGGCACGTGTAAGGTATCAGGAGCCTTTGTCCAAGACAGTTTGGGAGGACAATGGCTTGACCCTATACAATTTAAAATACGAGATGAAAATGATTTTCCTCCGGGAATAGTAAATTGGGATTTCGGGGGTTACTCAGCGAGGAGCAAAGAACTTGCTTATAGTGGAAGTCGCTACTTATTGATTTCAGAAACAGGTTGGAATAATTCTAAAATTTGGTATGATGTGCTTTCGGATAGTGGGTTGCCTATAGATTCGCTTCCCACAATAATAGACAATGGTGATTCTGTAAATCAAACCTATCCTATCTGCACATATAAAGATAATAAGTTTTACGCTGTCTGGCAAGAGTCAAGTAGTGTAGGAGTCCAATTATATGGAATAACAGTTGATACACTTGGTGAAATTCTC
>JACQXS010000067.1 GCA_016208615.1 Candidatus Stahliibacteriota bacterium
AGGATAAGCTCCTTTTTCATCTTGTCAAGTAAAAAATAAAAAACACAACTAACACCTCGCTAAATATACCTTATCCGCACTTTTTCTGAGTAAGCTGGGCGATTATTTTTTGTCCCAATTCTGCCGAGATTGGCTCAAATTGGCATTGCTGGATATAAGTAGTGAACTCTTGCAGTTCCAGGGATGCGGTTATTGTTTTCTTTTTCATTTCTGGTGTCAGCAAATAAAAGAAGGCCCCGAAATTCAAGAACGGCTTGAATTGGGAAGCCATTTTTTCTGCTTCCGCCAATATCTCGTCGTAGGTAAAAATCAATCTTCTTATGTCTATTTGGCTTTGGGTGAGGAATAAGAAATCTCCTACATCTTCAATTTCTATTCCTTTTTCATTTAACACCTTCTGCCATAATGTTCCATATAAGGGGCCAGTAAAATGAAAGATATAAGTTTTGCCATCGTCAACAAAATAAGGCATGGCACAGTGATTTAGTTCTTTAAATAATTTATTCCGTAGTCTCTCACCTTGCCGAAAGTCCCACCAAAATACACCCTTGCCACAAAATACATTCCCCATAATCTCATTATCAGATACAGGATTAACAAATATCGGTTTGCGGTTATCCCGATTCCGATACATCGGAAACGGGTCAGTTATCGGTTTTGGAGTTGTCCATTTATTGCCGGCAAGCCTAAAACTGGCAGATGGCTTTTGGACAACACCTATCTTTTTATTAGTGCGAGCATCTATTACTTCTACATCGGCTCGGTTATGTATATTGGAGTGAATTTTACCATATTCTATTAATTCACCGATCTTGTTAGTTAGATAGTAAAGATTACTCTTGCCTACTTCTATTACTTCCTGCTCCACTAATGTTTCTACTATCTCTTCAATTACCGAATCATCTATCGTTTTAGTCAATATCCTTTTAATCGCCTGCATACTTGTACCGACACGGCGCTTCTGATATAAATACGAGAACACTTGTTGACAGACAACTGATGGGTCAAATACTCTTGCCCGGGGAATAAGGTTGCCAATTTTAGCATCCTCAAACATCGTGTGAAACATATGGTATTCAAAATTATTAGCATAAACTCCATACGCTAACATATAATTATTTTTCCTTCTACACCCCCGCCCTACTCTTTGCAATAAAGAACTCACATCTGGTGGTGGCTCAAAAAGCACCACCGCATCCACATCCCCTATATCTATACCAAACTCTAATGTAGAAGTAGCTATACAAATACCGTAGCCCGGCGAATTCATAAGTTCCTCTACCTCTTCGCGTTCCCTTTTACTTAAACTTCCATGATGAACCCAGACACGATTTTTGAATGGCTGGAACCTAAATAACTTCACATAGTTCTCTGCCTCGGTGCGTGAATTAGTAAAGACTAATATTTTTCGTAGCTCCCTATACCTAAACTCTTCCATAAGCGTTTCTCTGGCATCTTTTTGCTCTATAAGCCGATACTCAATTTCAAGAGTTCCCGGTACCGTAACTGTCTTAAAATTAGCAGGTAAATAAGCTTTACCTATTTGTTGTGGGTCGCCTATTGTGGCAGACAGGGCATAAAAATTAGCAATCTTGGGATTAAGTAGCCGCAACCTATTAAGTAATACCCTTGTTTGGTCGCCCCTATAAGAATGATGAAGCAAATGTATTTCATCAAGCACTACTACTCTAACGGATTCAAAAACTTTAGTATGCCGGGCAATTAGAGAGTCAAGAGATTCGGGCGTGGTAATTAAAAAAGGCTCAGGTGCTTTTAAGTTAAAACTATGCTTATCCCCTGTTCTTCTGGCTATGGGAATATTTAGGGCTTCAAAAGGTGGTAAAAGCCGTTTATATAAATCATTTACTAATGCTCTTGTAGGCGAGACATAAATCCCATATAGACCTTCAGAATACTCTTTCCCCGCAGAAGCCACCGCCGAAGCGGGACAATCGGGATTGGAGTTTATCCCCGACATCTGTCGAGGGCTTCGCTCCAACATCCACAATTCGCAGATAGGAGTAATAATAGCTTCTGTCTTCCCTGTAGCCGCAGGCGATGAGATGACAAGATTTTCGCCTTTTAGCACAAGTGGGATAGTTTTACGCTGTATTTCACGCAAATTACCAAAGCTACCCAAAAATGCACTCCAAGTATATGGAAGCATTCGTTTTATCTCTTTATCAATGTCCATAATTTTTGATTCTTACATTATGTAGAGCAAACCTTTAGGTTTGCTTTTTCGCAAAGTTTTTTCGCAAGGCTAAAGCCTTGCCCTACTAATATGGCGATAAAAGAAAAGAAAGATTAACAATACAAGAATAGCTAAAACTACTATATCTACAACTTTACTATACTTCATCACTAATTGCCAATTTTGCTTAAGGTAAAAGCCAGCAAAGGTAAGAAATGTATTCCATAGTCCCGCTCCTATAATAGTTAGGATAGAGAAGCGAATGATGTTCATTTTAGCTATACCGGCAGGAATAGAAATAAGGTGTCTTATGACGGGGATAAAACGGGTAATAAAAATTGTCCATTCACCGTGTTTGGCAAAAAAGCGTTCTGTTGTTGCCAAATCTTCATAATCTAACAGCAGGTATTTGCCAAATCTATTAACAAATGGTTTGCCCCCATACTTGCCCATAGTATAAGAGATTAGAGAGCCAATAATACTACCTAATGTGCTAAAAACTATAACCCCCAAAAAACTAAACCTTCCCTCGTAGATTAAAAATCCAGCAAACGGCATAATGGCTTCACTTGGAATAGGGAAAACCATACTCTCCATTGTCATTCCTATAAGTATAGTAATATACCCCGTTAGTTCAATAAAATGAGTAATATAGGTCGCCAAAAACTCTGTTACTCCCATTGTTGATGCAACTATTTTTCTAATAGCTTATTTATGGACTCGGATGGGTAGTGCCGGAGTAGGTCAAAAGCATCCATTGTAGCTTTAACATAAGCCCGTACATTTCGTTCTCCGAGGTGCTTTATTTTATGGAACACATATTCTATGTCTTCGGGCTTAAATTTTCTATCAGGGAATGCCTGTTCGTAGATTTTTTTAAGTCCATTAAACATCAGCCGTAGCTGATGCAGATTCAATCTCAACAATGATATATGTATCCAAGAAACAAATTAGCCGGCTTACGATATAAATATGGGGTCATACAACTCCTCACTCCTCTATGGATTAAAGTATAGCCACCAACTCTCTCTATATATGCATTATAGAAGGCATCTTTTTCAATATTATTTGACAATGTAGTAGGCAATTCTCCTAATGTAGTAAGAGCCAATCCCTTAAATAAGTTCACCCCCCTTTCCATAGCCACCGTTTGCCACCATGAATGAAATAAAGTTTCTGCCTCATCTATAAGGATAACAAATCCTTTAAGGCCCATTTTTTGGGCTAAATATCCTATACCACTCAAAATATAGCAATAATTGTCCGAAGCAGTGGAAAAGTCAGATAATGTAGGTAATTTACGCAGTCCACTTACCTTATCTTGATACCAGCGCTTCATAGGCTCACCCTCTATCCATTTCCATATAATATCATCTGCATTTTTTATATTTTTTAACATAGGGGTCAAAAACTTATGGTCATCAAAGAGGTGCACCTCATCATTGAAATTAGCACATTCAATAAGGAAATCCCTAAAATTTTTCTCGCCGTGGGGTTGCAAACAAGGGATATCTTCTCTGCCTTGGGATTTGGGATTTTGGATTTGGGATTCTCTCTCTTGGGGTTGTAGACAAGGGGTATCCCCTTGTCTAAATCTAAATGATTTAACTAACTCCCTATAGATATTTTTCGCCTTAAAAGGTGTAACATCTATGGGGTCAAGCGCCGCCTTAGCTACCGCATATCCATTTTTGAGTGCCGTAGAATAGATATAATCAAGGAAGTGAGTTTTGCCTGCCCCATATTCACCTTCTATAGTTATAACACTGCCACCCAAAGTTTCCATTCTCTTAAATGCTGCATTCAGAGATTCAATCTCTTTATCTCTGCCAAATATAAAGCTTTGGACCTCATCGTGTGGCACAATACCAAGTCTAAATGCTTCCACCATCTTTCTCGCCCTGTGTAATTCGGCGGTTAGCTCACTCTCTTGTAATTTGTGAGGTGGCAAGGGTAAGCAAACTTTTTTATATTCTTCTTTTAGTTTTAGTTTTGTTTTTGGTACCCATATAGTCAGTCCTCTATCAAATTGGATAAGCAGTTCTTGGCCTTTCCACCTTTCGCTAACAACTTTGCCTTTACCCAGCCAAGGTATATGCGGGTATTCTACTTCAATCCCGCCAAGTCGGGATTTCTGCCCCACCAAGTTGGGATTTCCGCTTTGCTTCAACTTCGCTTCAATATTCGGCTTCATCGGACTCTTTTTTGATTCCATCTTCTAATCCCTTGATACTGCCTCTAACAATTTGTTTCGCTTCGTCGGGGGTGATTTTTCTTTTACCAGGAGTATGGACAAGCAAATGCATTATTTCTATAAAACTTTTAACAAATATCCTGCGATACCCGATATCTACAAACCTTTCAGCATATGCAGCAGTGGCAAGAACTTTAGCCGCCTCTTTAACTACATAATCGTCTAATGGCGAATTAGAATATGCCGTATTGTAAATTTTACCTAACCTGGCTCCTACTTCTGCCATAAATTCAATGGGCTCAAGTTCTATATTCTCCATATCTATCTTAACGCCGGATGGATTGATGCGCGAAAATGTACCCACAAGCCGCTGCTTCAACGCTTCATACACTTCGCCACGCTGCTCAAGTATTTGATTAGTATTGGGGATAGCATAAAATATCATTACGCTGGGGAATTTTGTATTCCCACACTCATCTACTAATTGACGCAAGTTATCTAATGCCTTTTTTTCACTACCCCGCGACGCCACACTTAAAGCACGCTCCGCTTCATCAAAAAGTAACACAAGCCCAGAGTACCCGATAGTCTTTATCCATTGTGCCAGCGACCTAATCATACGGAAAGCAGTCGCCCTATCAATAGATTCGGAGATACCGTATTCAGAGTAGTTAGATTTATCTACTTCTTCTCCTTTAAGCCACTGCATAAGAGTAGAAAATTCTTGCTCATTTCCATTTTTGAGCGCCAGGAAGGAGCGTTTTAGGGCATTACAAAAAGATATGCTCTCAAATCCCTTTATCCCGGACAGATATTCATCTAATTCATCTTGAGGTCGAACCTCTGATTTCATCTCTTGACTTATTTTTTCAAACCATATCCTTACAACCGCTTCTATTCCACGCTCATGAAAGGACATTAACTCTTCCAAAGAGCTGGGTGGATAAGAAAGATTAGCTACTATACTTTTATATACTAATTCCAACTTATCGAAAGGACACTCGGTTGGACTTAACGAGACATAGCTTACTGCATACCTCAATTGCCACGCCAATTCCCGTGTACAATAAAGGAAATGAGTCTTCCCACCACCATATTCACCAACAACTAACTTAAATGCCGAAATCCCTATCCGCAAAACACTATCAAACTACTCATTCTCTATTATCTTCAGATACGGCTCAAGCCCCACAGTAAATGAATCAAGCCCAAACTCAGGAGGTGTGCCTGTCTCACCGAGTCTGAATATCATTGCCTTCGCCGTCTCTTTATTCATTATAGTATCTCTATCACTTAACTAAACTCCGCCGCTTATCTAATAATTCCCTTACAGTGATAAGTTTTATTTCCAACTCACCTGTATTCTTTAGTCTTGCTACTTCCTCGTATGAACCTTTGGTAAAGCTAAATGCTACAATATAACCCTCCTTATATTTGGCTCTCTTCAAGGCGGACATAAAGTTATCAACTACATTTCTGCCCACTCCATCAGATTGCTTGACCTGAATACCCGCCCTATCGTGATACAGAGTCTTTTCTAAACACCCATCTATGCCCATATCTCCTACTTTACGACGGCTAACGCTGGCACCCATTTCATCCATTACCCAATTCTGAAACTCAAATGGCTTTAGCTTCCTTAAATCATCCTCAGTAGCAGGCAAGCCAATTGTTTTGTAATGCTCTTCTTTTACAGCACCCGCTTTCTTTAACCTCTTTTCTACTAACTTTATAGCCGTTGGCGATA
>JACQXS010000068.1 GCA_016208615.1 Candidatus Stahliibacteriota bacterium
ATAAGTGAATAGTTAAGAAGTTAAAAAGGTTGGGCAAGTAGTGGAAACCTTCAGGTTTCCATTTAGTTTGTGGAGGCTTTTGTAGGGACAGATTATAATCTGTCCCTACATTTAAGTAAAAGAGAATCCCGACAAATCGGGATTCTACCCGACTTTTATCTTGAGCCGGAGGCTCATCCCGAAAGCTTTCGGGAAAAACGGGGTAGAAGTCTGCGAATGCTGAATTGCGCAGAGAGAGAGAGAGAGAGAATCAATACCTAATCTTTTCATTATATTTGACAATTTATTACCCTTTTGTGAGTTGTCAAGTAAAAAATAAAAGGTCTGCTGAAAAATCCCTTTTATGTTACCTCCGATAGGAGTCCGAAGACTCCATCGGAGTCCTTCGGACCTGAGCGAAGCGAAGGGTCTCGTGATGTGTTGATTATATTAGATTCTTCACAGAGCTTGCCCTGAACAATATCTTGAACAATATTATAGAGATTCTTCACTTCGTTCAGAATGACAAGTGAAGGGTTCAGAATGACAATTTGCGGTAATTACCACTTTTTCAGCCCCTTCAATAAAAAGTCTATCAGCCGTCCCGCCAAGGCGGGATGGCTCAAAAGTTTAAAAGTTAGGTTCATTAAGTTCGCTGACATTTAGACTTTTAGACTATTAAGGTTTCTTTGTATTCGCCGAATTCTGCTCTTAATACATTACATATTTCGCCAAGTGTAGCATATTGTTTTACGCATTCAAAAATGGTCGGGAAGAGGTTTGCGGTGTTCGGTTTGCGGTTGTTGGGAATAGATGTTTTTTGAGCAGACAGTCTGAGATTATTCAAGGATACTTTTACTTTATTATTATCTCTTTTTGATTTCAGGGCTTTTAGTCTATTCACCCGTTCGTCTCTAAAAAGAGGGTTGACTTTTAGCTTATTAGGTTGTAGACTGTTAGGTTGTAGGTTATTAGGGGAGCAGAATTTATTTACTCCAATGACTGTAATTTCACCTTTTTCAATAGCTTTCTGATACTTGTAAGCACTATCCTGTATTTCTTTTTGGAAATAACCTTTCTCTATTCCTTTTACTGCACCTCCTATGTCATCTATCTTTTTAATGTATGCCATTACATTTTTCTCTATCTCATTAGTTAGCCACTCTATGTAATACGAGCCTCCGAGTGGGTCTATAGTATGAGTAACCCCTGTTTCAAGCCCAATAATTTGTTGTGTCCTTAGCGCCAGTTTTACCGTCTCCTCTGTAGGCAGAGATAGGGCTTCGTCTGCTGAATTAGTATGCAAAGATTGTGTGCCTCCCAAAATAGCAGCCAGTGCTTGTAGTGCTACTCTAATCGTATTATTTTCCGGCTCTTGTGATGTCAGAGTAGAGCCGCCTGTTTGAGTATGGAATCTAAGAATGCAGGATTTTATATCTTTGGCATTAAATCGCTCTCTCATTATTTTCGCCCATATTCTTCTTGCGGCTCTGAATTTGGCAATCTCTTCAAAGAAATTATTATGTGCATTAAAGAAAAAAGAGATTCGCGGTGCAAATGAATCTACTTCAAGTCCCCTTGCAATTGCCGCTTCAAGATAGGCAATAGCATCAGCAATAGTAAAGGCAAGTTCTTGTACCGCGGTTGCACCTGCTTCCCGAATATGGTAGCCGGAAATTGAAATACTATTCCATTTAGCCAGATATTTAGTGCAATATTCTATTAAGTCTATGGCTAATCTTATAGAAGGAAGGTTTAGGTGGTAATATGTAGGTGCCGCGTGCTATATACTCTTTTAATATATCATTTTGCACAGTACCTTCAAGTTTTTCCTTCCGGATGCCCTGTTTTTCTGCCACTGCAATATACATAGCAAGTAGGATAGCGGCGGTAGAATTTATAGTCATTGAGACGCTTACTTTATCTAATGGTATATTGTTAAATAATGTCTCCATATCACATATAGAATCAATTGCCACACCTGTCTTACCAACTTCTCCGCTTACCAGTTCATTATCCGAATCATAACCCATTTGAGTAGGTAAATCAAATGCTACTGATAGCCCAGTCTGCCCTTGTTGTAGCAAATACTTATATCTTTTATTGGATTCTTCTGCACTCCCATATCCGGCATACTGACGCATTGTCCATAATCTTTCAGTGTACATAGTCCGATATATTCCTCTGGTAAATGGATATTCACCGGGGTTGCCTAAATCTTGTTCATAATCCAAATCTTTTATATGGTCAGGTGTGTATAACATTAAATACCTGAACACCTAAATTTCTAAATGCCTAAATTCTCTAATTCTCTCTTTAGGTATTTAGGCATTTTGGATTTTTAGGCATTTATTCTATAACTACAAGCATATCCCCACTGTTGACAGTCATTCCCTTTTTTACAGCTATTTGCTTAACTATCCCATCTCTTTGGGCTTTAATTTCGTTCTGCATCTTCATTGCTTCAACTATTACAAGTCCCTGTCCCGCTTTTACTTTATCGCCTTCTTTCACTTCTATTTGGATAATTAGTCCCGGCATTGGAGCGGTAACATTTATTATTTTAGTAGCTTTTAGTTTGGGCTTTATTTTCCCCAATTTCTCATCTCTAATTTCTACGCAAAATGGCTCACCATTAACATAAATAGTATTTTCATTTTGTCCGCCAGACTCCGATGGAGTCGTCGGACTCCTTCGGAGAGGTTGAGGTCGAACCTCTTGAACCTCACCAACTATAATATCATATAGCTTGTTATTTACTATAAGAGATAAATGTGACGGACTATTACTTTCTATAACTCCTACCCGCATTGGCTTACCATTAAACGAAATCTTAAACTCATTGCTCTCTTTTACCAAATCAATCTTAAATTCCTTATCTCCAACCTTAACAATATATGCCATTTATTTTCTTAATCCTGCTTGTCTTGCTGCAACTTTCCATGGGTCATAACTACCCGTAGGAGCAAGTTGCCGACTCGCCCTTACCTTTTCTTCTTTTAAACTCTTCACAATAGTTCCCGCTATGGCTGCAATTTTAGCATTCTGTGTGAGGGGTTCAGGGGTAAGTAATTTAGAAACAAAGCTTGTGTCATAATCACCCTTGATAAAATTTACATCCATTAGTGCTAATTTATGGAAAGGTATCCCTGTTCTTATGCCTATTATTTTGTATTCTGTTAATGCCCTTCTCATCCGTGTTATAGCTTCTGCTCTCGTTGGTGCCCAGACAAGTAGTTTCGCAATTAGTGGGTCATAATAGATGGGAACAGTAAAACCATTACATATACCACTATCTATTCTTACCCCCGGTCCACTTGGCTCTATAAGTTCAACAATCTTCCCCGTTGAAGGCACAAAATTATTATCCGGGTCTTCGGCTGATATTCTGCACTCAATAGCAGCACCCATAAGCTTAACCTCGCTTTGCTTAATTCGTAGTTTCTCACCACTTGCAATCCTGATTTGCTCCTTCACTATGTCTATGCCGGTAATAAGCTCAGTAATAGGGTGTTCAACTTGCAATCTCGTATTCATTTCAAGGAAGTAGAAATTCTTTTGGCTTTCTACCATAAATTCAACAGTCCCGGCATTTGTATAGCCAGACACCTTAACCGCTCTTACGGCAATAGCTCCCATTTTATCTCTGAGTTCTGGAGTCATTATTGGAGAAGGTGATTCTTCTATAAGTTTTTGATACCGACGCTGAACAGAACACTCTCGCTCTCCAAGATGAATTACATTACCATAATTATCTGCCAGTATTTGGAACTCTATATGACGGGGTGATTCAAGATATTTCTCAATATATATGGTAGGGTTGCCGAATGATGAATTTGCCTCTCTACTTGCATCGGTTAATGATTTTTGAAGTTCCGTCTTCTCTTTCACTATCCGCATCCCTTTGCCGCCACCGCCACCAGATGCTTTTATTAAAACAGGAAACCCTATATTATCAGCAATTTCCATCACTCTATCTAAGGGCAACTCTTGTATCGGCTCAACAGTACCCGGCACAACAGGAATACCTACTTTTTCCATCGTCTTGCGGGATTCTATCTTATCGCCCAATAACTTTATTGCTTTGGATGAAGGACCAATAAATATTATATTTTCAGCTTCACACCTTTCTGCGAATTCTGTATTCTCGGCAAGAAAACCATATCCAGGATGGATTGCATCTGCTCCTGATTGCTTGGCTACTTCTATAATTTTAGCCATTTTAAGATAGCTATCCGTAGCCGGCGATGCCCCTATACTATAAACTTCATCCGCATACCGCATATGTAAAGCACCTCTATCAGCTTCTGAATACACAGCAACTGGTGAAATACCCAGTTCCTTACATGCTCTGATAATCCTAACTGCAATTTCGCCTCTGTTAGCTATAAGTATTTTATTAAACATACTTCTTCATTCTATTCATTTTTGTGTAATTTAGTGTTTTAGTGACTTTTCCCGCAAATGCTGGATCCCGATTCCATCGGGAGTGGCATTGTATTCTCTTTATTTGAGCTTTGAGTTTTGACATTTGAACTTTGTTACAATGGTATATTCCCGTGTTTTTTGGGTGGGTTTGTATCTTTTTTGTTCTGTATAAACTCAAATGCCTCTATCACTCTGCGTCTTGTATCTTGTGGACGGATAACTTCATCAATATAACCCTTACTTGCTGTAATATATGGGTTGGCAAATTTATCAGTATATTCGGCTACGAGTTTGGACTTCAAATCCACAGGGTTTTCTGCTTCCTGTAATTTCTTGCGATATAATATATTTACCGCACCCTCCGGCCCCATAACTGCAATCTCTCCCGTGGGCCAGGCATAGTTTATATCACATCTCGTCTGTTTTGAAGACATGACACAATACGCTCCACCATAGCCTTTGCGAGTAATTACAGTCACTCTCGGCACCGTTGACTCACAAAATGCATAAAGTAATTTAGCACCATTCTTAATTACCCCTCCCCATTCTTGGGCAGTCCCGGGCAGAAATCCCGGCACATCTACAAATGTTAAGATAGGAATATTAAAACAATCACAAAACCTAACGAACCTTGCCCCCTTTACTGAAGAATTTATATCAAGTACTCCTGCAAGCACAGATGGCTG
>JACQXS010000073.1 GCA_016208615.1 Candidatus Stahliibacteriota bacterium
GCTACAATACCTGCCCCTGCTTGAATAAAAAGATTCTTTCCCTTCATTGCTATACATCTTATAGCAATACCTAAATCCATATTGCCTGTGAAACTAAAATATCCAACTCCTCCGGCATAAGGACCTCGTTGAGATTTTTCTAATTTATCAATAATTTCCATAGCTCTTATCTTCGGAGCGCCTGTTACTGTGCCTGCAGGAAAACATGCCCTCAATATATCAAAACTATCTTTTCCTTTTGCCAGCTCTCCTGTAACATCTGAGACAATATGCATAACATGTGAATATTTTTCAATAGCCATTAATTCATTAACTCTAACTGTCCCAAACTTACAGACCCTTCCAATATCATTTCTGCCAAGGTCAACTAACATTATATGTTCTGCTTTTTCTTTTGGGTCATTTAATAGCTCTTGGGCAAGTCTATTATCACCTTGCAATGTTTTCTCTCTTGGTCTTGTCCCTGCAATCGGCTTAATTCTTACTTCCTTGCCTGTTTTTGTAACAAGAATTTCTGGAGATGAGCCAATCAAATGGAAATCATCAAACTTCAGGTAAAACATATAAGGAGAAGGATTAATACTCCGGAGAGCTCTATATATACAAAAAGGATGAATATTTGCTTTTGTGGTGAACCTCTGTGAAAGCACAACTTGAATTATATCGCCTTTTATAATGTGCTCTTTTGCAGTTTTCACTATATTCATAAACTCGGTTTTGGTGAAATTACTTTTCACTTGACCTCTCTTGTCTTTCGTCTTTTGTATCACCTCTCTCGTTTTTTCCGAAATAGGTTTCTCCAAGAGTGAGATAATAGACTCAATTTCGTAAATTGCTTTGTTGTATGCAATCTCAGGATTATTCTTTATCTCTGCATTATGCACTACTTTTATCTTTCGTTTAAGATGATCAAATATAAGAAATGAATTACAAAGCATAAACATCGCATCAGGAAGATGAAGCTTATCTTTGCAAGTCTCAGGCAGTTTCTCAAAATTTCTTGCCATATCATAACCAATATACCCAACTGCTCCTCCACTAAAACTTGGAAGTTTCTTATCTTGTGCAATCTTAAATTTTCTCATCTCTTTTTTTAGAAAACTCAAGGGGTTACTATAGGTAAGTGTCTTTCTTTCAGATGTAGAGTTCCTAATAATTTCTACTTCTTTGCCTTTATTTTTGAATACTCCATAAGGATTAGTTCCTAAGAACGAGAACCTTCCTATTGTTTCTCCCTTTTCCACACCTTCAAGCAAGAATCCATATTTTCCATTATCCATCTTATAGAATGCAGAAACCGGTGTTTCCATATCAGCAAGTATTTCTCTATAAACAGGTATGAGATTCCATTTTTTGGCTTTCTGCTTAAACTTTTCAATATCTGGAAAGTATATTTTAGACATTTTACATTTCCTTTCCAATGGCTTCTGTAATTATTTTCATTTCTTTAATCAATTTATTGAAATTCTCTGGAGTCAATGATTGGGAACCATCAGAAAGTGCAAACTCTGGATGCGGATGAACTTCTATCATTACACCATCTGCCCCAGCTGCTATAGATGCTCTTGCCATAGAAGTAACATTCTGCCATTTTCCAGTAGCATGTGATGGATCCGCAATTATTGGTAAATGAGTTAGCTCTTTGATAACAGGTATTGCACTAAGGTCAAGAGTAAATCTGGTGTGGTCCCCAAAAGTTCGTACGCCGCGTTCGCATAGTATAATGTTTGGATTGCCCTCTGACATTATATACTCTGCTGCCATGAGAAATTCTTTTATAGTAGCTGCAAGTCCTCTTTTCAGTAGGACAGGTCTCTTTGATCTGCCAACCCGCCGGAGTAAAGAAAAACTATGCATATTTCTTGCCCCTATTTGAAGAATATCCGCATATTTCTCCACAATTTCAACATTATCTGGGTCAATTGTTTCAGTTACAATTAAAAGTCCTGTCTTCTCTCTTGCCTCAGCAAGTAATTCTAATCCTTCTTCTCCCATTCCTTGAAAGTCATAAGGGGAGGTTCTGGGCTTGAAGGCACCTCCACGCAAAATATGAGCTCCTGCCTCTTTCACGGCAAAAGCGGTCTCTATTATCTGCTCTCTTGACTCTACTGCACAAGGACCCGCAATAATAACTATTTTTTTACCTCCTATCTTGACATTGCTGGTTTCTATCACAGTATCGTCGGGCTTGAATTCTCTGCCGACAAGTTTATAGGGTTGCGTCACATGAATTATCTCTTTTACACCCGGCAATAACATAATTTTATCTTCTCGCACCATATTTTTGTTACCTGTAATCCCAATAGCTGTACGCTGAGCACCTGGAATTGGATGTGCAGCAAGTCCCATCTCCTTTATTTCCTTGCAAACTATTTCTATCTCTTTTTGGTTAGCATCCTTACGCATTACTACTAACATTATTACCTCCCTTTACTTACTTGAAATCCCTTTTATTAAATATTCTATAAAATCCCCTACTATCTTCACGAGCTGAGACGAATCTCTATATTTTTCAATTACTTCAAGAATAGCACTGCCAACAATTACACCATCAGCTAACTTTATTATTTCTCTCACTTGCTCCTGCGTTGAAACACCAAACCCAACTGCTATTGGTTTATCTGTACACCTACGAATCCTGCTTACAAGGTTTTTAGCATCCTCTTCAAGTTTCCCCCTTGCTCCTGTTGTTCCTGTTACAGAAACACAATATATGAAGCCCGAGGAGAGAGTTGCAATTAACTTTATTCTATTCTCAGTGCTTGTGGGAGCTATTAAAAAGATAGTATCCATTTTAGTCTTTCGGATTTTAGATGCTTCCTCTGGTGGCAAATCAGGTATGATAATTCCGTCTATTCCTTCTGATTTTGCTTCTTTCATAAACTCCTGGACTCCAAATTTATAAATAGGATTATAGTAACTCATTAGTACGATTGGGACATTTGATTTCTTTCTTATTTTTCCTACTAAGTGAAAAATATCAGGAAAGTTTATTCCTCTTTTTAATGCTCTCTCCGATGCTCTCTGAATAGTGGGTCCATCTGCCAATGGGTCAGAAAAAGGAACTCCAAGTTCTATAATATGAGCGTCCCTCTTTGACATTTCTAAAATAAGTTCCTCTGTGAGCGAAAGATTTACATCGCCAACAGTAATATAAGGAATGAACACTTTTTTGTATTTAGTAAATGTATCGCTAATCTTACTCATTTTCTTACTATATCTATATCTTTGTCCCCTCTTCCTGAAAGATTAATAATTACTATCTTTTGCTTACCTATTTCTTTTGCAATTTTTTTAACATACGCAATAGCATGAGCAGGCTCAAGTGCAGGAATAATTCCTTCTATTTCTGAAAGCAAATGGAAAGCATCAACTGCCTCTTTATCAGTCACAGAAACATACTTTGCTCTTTTTGCGTCTTTGTAATAGCTGTGTTCTGGGCCAACACCGGGGTAATCAAGTCCTGGAGCAACTGAATGAGTACCCTTTATCTGTCCATCAGAAGTTTGAAGCACATAACTGAATGCACCGTGCAGCACCCCGGGACTCCCATAACAAAGGGTAGCGCTATGTTCAGTTCCTACTCCTCCTGCCTCTACACCAATAAATGTAACTTTATCACGATAAAAAGGATAAAACAGCCCTATGCTATTACTCCCTCCTCCTACACACGCTACGAGGTAATCCGGCAGCCTCCCTTCCAGTTTTATAATTTGTTTTCTGGCTTCTTTACCTATGACAGATTGAAAATCCCGTGTCATCATTGGATAGGGATGTGGACCTACTACTGAGCCAAGAACATAAAATGTATTCCTTACATTAGCTGTCCAGTCTCTAATAGCTTCATTTATAGCATCCTTTAGAGTTTTGGTTCCCGAATATACTCCTATAACCTTTGCTCCTAATAATTCTATCTTAAAAACATTCAAGGATTGCCTCTTAATATCTTCTTCTCCCATATACACAATACACTCTAAACCCATAACAGAGGCAGCGGTTGCAGTAGCTACTCCATGTTGACCAGCACCTGTCTCACATATAATTCTTTTTTTGCCTATTCTTTTTGCAAGTAATACTTGCCCTATCGTATTATTAATTTTGTGGGCTCCTGTGTGTAGCAAGTCTTCTCGCTTAAGATATATTTTTGGTCCCCCAAGTACATCGGTTAATTTTTCTGCAAAATATAACGGAGTAGGCCTTCCTGCATAATTTTTGAAATAATAGTTAATCTTGTTCTGAAATACTGTATCTTTTTTTATATCTAAGTACACTTCTTCAAGTTCTTTTAAAGCAGTCATCAATGTCTCGGGAACAAATTTCCCTCCATATTGCCCAAAATATCCTTTTTTATTTGGTAACTTCATAATAAAAAAGCCCACTACTTTAGTAGTGGGCTACCAATCATATTTACCCACTACCACTTATTAAAAACCCACCAATAAGATTTTTCTCTACTCATTTGAAGTAAAAATATACTCTAAAATGGATATGTCAAGTAAAAAATTTTAAATGTTTGTTGAGCTTACGATACGGTGTATAGCAATAACTTTATCTATCATTTCAAATATAGTCTGAAAGCGATATCTTGTCAAGATTTTTCTTTTTGTCTTCTTATTAAAGCTCTCTATCATCCCGTTAGTCCATGGATGTTTGAATTTGATTGTTCTGTGTTGTATTTTATATTTCTTGCATATTTTATCATCCCGCTGTAGCGGGATTAGTCCTTCTATACCTTGGTAAAGCCTTATAGCTAAACTCAAAGCCGTTATCCGTCCTGCTAATGCGGGATTTATCTGATAAGGATATATGATAGAATTATCCTATCAATTTAAGTATATCAATATCACAAATTCAATGCCGAAGGTGGGATTTGAACCCACATCCCCCGGAGGAGATGGCGCCCTGAACGCCACGTGTCTACCAATTTCACCACTTCGGCATTGACTTTATATTAGCATAGGAATTGTCTATTTGTCAAGCAGAAAAGAATTTAATAATGAAAAAGCACATAGGGGCATAAATAGGGGGGAGAAATTATTAAAGGTGTAAATGTTTTATCATTTATCACTTTACGATGCCTAAAATGACGCTTATTGTATAATTTTGATAAGTATGGGTAAGCAGATAGGGAGTGGGGGAGAGAGTTTCAAATAATTACATTTTTGGCAATCCAAATTCAACCAGCAAACACATACCTGTCAATTGTCTCTAAAATTCACCCAACTAAATCACTTCTCAAATCGGTGCGACAAGCATAGTAAGGTCGTAAAATTTATTGTTTTTTGTCGTTCGTCAAATTGTCGTAGAGAGCGGAAATAAGGGTTGGGTGATTTTGCTTGACAAGAATAGCGGTAGTAGTATATTCGTAAATAGATGCTGAAACAAGTTCAGCATGACAAATAAATGAAGCATAAGATGTAGTAGTATATTCGTAAAATGCGACATAGGTTCAAGGGTTCAAGGGTTCAAAGTTCATTGGTAGTTATAGTTTGTAGTTTAATAGTTGGGTGTGTTCCTGTGTATAAGATGGAGAAAATAGGTATAGGTAAGGAAGAGCCAGTAGTTCGTGTTCTAATAGGAGAAAGGAGTGAGGTTAATCTTGCAGGTAATAATCTTTGTATTCAGAATTCAAGTTACCGGGTTCGGGATGCAAAATTTAGTGTTAATGGAATCTGGATTGGAGATAAGAGTATAGAAAACCCTGAGTGGCCTATAGAAATAAAATCAAGTGATGGCATAATAAAGGTAACTGAAAAATCTTACCGGGGAAGTATCATAGTCTATAAACTGCCAAATAAATACATAGTGATAAACAAGGTAAATATGGAAGATTATTTGAAAGGAGTAGTGCCTTGTGAGCTTCGTACACCTGATGTAGAGGCCTTAAAGGCACAAGCAGTGGCTTGTAGGAGTTATGCGTTGGCAAGAGTCAGAATAGCAAATAAAGAGACAAATTATGATGTAAAATCAACCGTAGCGGACCAAGTCTATGGAGGGATAGAAAGCGAGACAGAATTAACTACTCTTGCCATAAAAGAGACGCGTGGGATTGTGTGTACATATAATAGCGAGGTTATTAATGCCCAGTATCACTCTACCTGTGGCGGTAAGACTTGTTCTGGGGGTAAGCCATACTTAACAAGTCAAGTATGTCATTTTTGCGAGTCCTCTCCACAATATAGATGGGAACAGGAATATGATTGCTCGGATATTTCAACTAAAATAGGTGAGCATGTGCGGGGTTTGGAAATAAGTGAAAGGGATGGGTCAGGTAGGGTAAAATCAGTTAAGGTATTAAGTGAAACAGGAAATCAGATTATGAGTGGCGAAGATTTAAGAAATAAAATAGGACTCAAGAGTCGTTTTTTTGATATACAATTAATAGGTGAGCGAATAAAAATAATCGGCAGGGGATATGGACACGGAATAGGATTATGTCAATTTGGGGCTATGGGGATGGCACGCAAAGGACATAATTACAAGAGTATCCTTAAATACTATTACAAAGGAATAGAAGTAGAGAGAATATATTAATACCCAAATGGTAAGCATATTATTTATCCTTTTAGCCACCGAAGGGTTTAAAGTAAAGAGTATAGACTTTCACAATAATCGTGCCTTTTCAGATAAGAAGTTAAAAGGGATTATTTATACAGCCGAGAATGAACTCTATGATGAGTTTCAAGTCAATATGGATAAGCGGCGGATTATTAACTTTTATCGTAGTCGTGGCTTTAAATATGCTCGTGTTACTGATTGGAGCAAAACTATAGTTGACTTTCCTCGTCGTATTATCAAATGCGATATCTATATTGAAGAAGGGATTCGCCAATATGTAAGAGAAATTGGATTTGAGGGGAATAAATTTTTTAATCCTGATAAGTTATTGAAGCTTGTTAAGTTAAGAATTGGCTCTCCTGTTGATAAAAGCCAATTCTTCTTATCTGCGTGCAAGATAGCAGATTATTATGCAGAGTACGGGTATGCATATACAGAAGTAAAAGATACTTTGATAGAATTGGATAATGATACTTTATGTTCTAATGTTAAACTAATCTTTCAAATAACCGAGCATAATAGAGTTAGATTTGGCAATATCCAGATAAAAGGAAACAGACAAGTAAGGACTGGAATTATCAATAGAGAAATCGCTTTTAAGAAATGGAATATCTATTCACCGCAAAAGCTATACTTATCACAAACTATGATTTATGGGACTGATTTGTTTGAATCTGTTAGGTTTGAACTACAAGGGACAGAAAGTAAGCGAGATACGGTTGATGTTGTCTTCTTACTTAAAGAGAAAGCACCGAGATGGGTCTCTTTTGGTGGAGGCTATTCCTCGCCTAACCGTGCATGGTTTAATACCGGCTGGGGACATTCTAATCTATGGAACAATGGACAAAATTTAAGTATCAATTGTAAATACGAGATTAATCCTTTTAGATTAGAGGAATTACAGAAAATAGAAATATCCCTACCTTATCGTGAGCCATATTTCTTAAATTCAAGTTTCAAGGCAGAAGTGTTGCCTTTTTACAAAATAGAGAAAGATACGGGCTATCAACTTACATATATGGGAGCACAAGGGAGGATTGGAAAATACATAGGCAGATATACACAATCATTTCTAACCTATAATTACGAAATAGTAACCAAGAGAGGTAATGTCCCTGAGACTGGTGGAATTATAAATTCTTTAATCTTTTCTATTTCCTGTGATACAAGGAATGATATATTTTATCCTCGTATGGGGGCGATTGAATCTTTCTCGTATGAGTATGCAGGATTGAACGGAGACTATAATTTCAGAAAGTTTGAAGCTGCGGGTACTCTTATTTCCCGTTATTTGCATACTATAATTGTAATGAGATTAAAAGTTGGCGGGATATTAGGAGAGGCATCTCTGGAACGCAAATTTGTCTTGGGCGGCGTAAATACAATAAGAGGATACCCGGATATGATGTATCTCAATGTAACTGAGGAGCATAAAGATTGGATAACGCTTCTAAATTTAGAGTTCCGTATCCCAATTAAGTGGAAAGTTGAAATTGCATATTTTATGGATGCAGGTAATGTATGGCAAGAAATAAAGAACATAAAAATAGAGGAGGTAAAATTAGGAACGGGATTAGGAATTAGGTTTCGCACACCCATAGGACCTATAAGAGTAGATTATGGACGCCCAATCATTGAAACAGAGAATAGTAAAGGCAGAGGGTATTTTGGAATTGGCTATATGTTTTAAAATGACAAAGTATAGAGTAAGAATAATCAGATGGATAACAATTATTACTTTACCTATTTTAATCGGAGTTTTCTTTATTCTTCTACACAATGGGTTTATTTTTAAGTGTATCAAAAATAAGCTTAATGCAACGCAGTCTATTAGAATAGATAAAATAGAGGGTAATTTATTCACCCATCTTGAATTGAGTGGAGTAAAAGTGGGCAAAGTCTTTACCGCTCCTTGTGTTCTAATTTCCTATACTCCCATATCTATTATTAAGAAACAAGTAAAGAAAATGGAAATTCGCTCCCCTGTATTTAGAGTAAGTAGTGGCAAAGATATTAATGTAACATTCCCTTTTAATGTAAATTCTCTTATCTTAAATAATGGAAAGGTTTTGGAACTTGGGGAATATGGGAAAATTGATTCTATAAGATTAACAGGGATATTGAAAAAAGAAGGTAAAGTGCAGAGATTAGATATTGATAATGGAGAAGCAAATTTTAACTATCAGCAGACTTCAGGTAAGATAGATAAGATTAAAGGAACACTTTATTTGGATAAGAAGTTTGTTAGGATAGACAAATTATCTGCTGATATAATGGGAGGAAAAGTTAGGGCTTACGGGGTTACAAACAAAGATTCTTCAAATATTAAACTCTATACTGATGATTTATCTGTCTATGGGATAGTGAAGAATATAGGTGGAATAGTGAGTATGGAGGTAAATATTAAAAAGAATAAAAAAATAAGAACAGTAGATGGACGGGTAGAATTTAGGAAAGCCAAATATAAAGGCGAATCTATGGGTGATGGAATAACACATATTGATTTAGTAAATAATGAGCTTAACTTAAAAATAGATAAATGGAATATAGGGAAGTTAAATCTACACGGTAAAGCTTATATTAATTTGAGTTCTATGCCTTTTTTATCCTATCGTGCTGTGCTGGAAGGTGAACAAATAGACTTATCAAAAATAATAAGAGAATTGCCTACTAATTTAGCGGGAAATGTAAAAATAGAGGGCAAAGGAAGTGAATTTAATTCCATAATTGAGCTATCAGGGATGGTAAGAGAGATAAACTTAAATTCTATCCAAGCCGATATTACCTATAAACCCGATGAAATTAAGATTGCTTCTCTTAAAGGAGTACATAAAGCAGGAGAAGTTATTGCTGCGGGTGAAATAAATGAGAAAAAGGTTAATTTATCGCTTTCTGGTAAAGATATAGAGATTGGATTATTTTTACCACAAGTAGCTGGGATTTCTAATTTTGACCTCGCCATAACCGGACAGACAAAAATACCATCAGTTACGGGTACATTTTATGTAAAAGATTTTAAATCAGGAAAAATAAAAGGTGAATACTTATCAGGAAATCTAAATCTTGTAAAAATATTCCCTCCGCAGGGTAATGGTGAAGTTGAAGCAGTAAATTTAGGATTAGGGAACAATAAATTTGAAACCTTCAAAGCTATAGTTACCACAGCCGGGGGTGAGCATAGTAATTATGAAATCACTGCCCATAGTGAAGATATGGAGTTAAACTTAAAAGGTGATGCGTTTGGTGAGAATTTTACAATCAATCCTTTTTCGCTTCGCTTGCCCAGTCTTCAAGTTGCAAATAAAGGAGATGTGAAAATTCAGTTTAATCAAAATAGAATAAATATTAGTTCCTGCAACTTACTGGTTAATGATTCATTAGTCCAAATTAGTGGAGAAGGGTCAAAAGATAAGCTTGCTATGGCTGTGGTGGGTAAAGACTTAATTCTGCGTAATTTTTCTAATACATTTGATGGGATAGCCAATTTTACTTGTAACCTAACAGGGACTTTAAAAAGCCCAATAATTTCACTTGCCTCTGATATTACCAATTTTTCTTATAGCGGAATGAAAGCAGAGAGAATATTACTTGCTATGTTATACCAAGACTATCTACTCCATATAGAAAGAGGAGAACTGAACATAGGAGATGGGGTAGCAAAAATTTCAGGCACTCTGCCTATCAAATTACCGCTTTTGCTTACAGATAATCCAGTTGAAAATCCCGTTGGAAATCCCGCAGCAGGCGGGGCAGCAGGTGGGATGGATATAGAGGTCGGGTTCTATAATTTTGGGGAAGATATTTTCCTGCCTTATCATAAATTTGTAAAATTAGATGGCTGTAACTTAAATGGCAATTTCAAACTAAAAGGGTCAGGAAAACAGCCAATTATGCACGGAAATCTAAATCTTAAAGCTAAAAGTATAGATGCAAAGTTCCTTGGCACTACTCTCGCCTCACCTGTTGCTAATTTAAGTTTTGAAGGCAATAAATTAACTATAAATAATTTTGAAGCCAAAACTACTTCAGGATTTCTAAAGATTAAGGGTAATGCCTGTCTACCCGACAAATTGGATTTGGATATTTCTGCCAAAGACTTACAAATAAGGTCAATTGAAGATGCAGATGCTACTATTTCAATGAATCTTGCCTTAGAGGGGTCATCAAAAGCACCGCTTATTCAGGGAGATATAACAATAGAAGAAGCAAGAGTTACAAAGCCATTCCAAAACAAAACAACTGTTAATTTGCAAACACCTGTCAATTATGACTTGACAGTAGATTTTCCTAAAAAAGTAAGAATTACTAATTCGCTGGTAGATGTGGAAATAGAAGGGAAGGTTAAAATAAAAAAAGAGAACAACATTTTCTTCTTGTCAGGAGATACAAAAGTAAAAGAAGGATATGTCTATTATTATGTTGGACCACCATTTAAAATTAATAGCGGAGAGTTTAGATTTAAGAATTCACCAGAAATCAATCCGGACATTGATTTAATGGCTTCAACCACAGTTAGCTATACGGCACAGGATACGATAACAAATAAAGACACTACTGTTATAGATACTATAAACCTACAGGTAAGTGGAACAATGAGGGAGCCTGATTTTATACTATCTGCTTCTCCACCTATGCCTTTTGAGGATATAATAAGCTTACTTTCACTTAATATGAGAGCAAGTAGATTTCAGGAACTTGAATCTAATAGGGCTTATGGTATGGGAATTACATCGCTTTCTTACTACGCTCTTTCAGACCCTCGTGTTGTTAAGCAGTTAAATAAATTAAAATCTCAAATAGGAATAGATGCTTTAAGAGTTGAAGAAATAATGGTCGGCGAAGAGACACATGTCAGATTTAATGTAGGCAAATATATACGAGATGACCTTTATATTAGTTACACTAATGACATTTTTTCACCCTCTAAATATAACTTTAAAGCAGAGTATAGTCCTTGGAAATATAGTTCTTTTATTGGTGAAACAGAAGAGGATAAATTAAGGGCAGGTATCCAATTTAAGATTAGATATTAATATGTATTTCAGTTTTTCAGCTTTCTGCTTTTCTACTTTCATTAGACCAAATTTTTATTATTTTACTATTCTCTTTGTTATTCTAATACTGCTTATTATTCTATTGAAGAAAGACCCATCTGCACTGACAGGGAAACCGATTCCTAAATTCTTGCGGATGGGTTCGTTTTTCGTATTACTACTATGTCTTTTTGAACCTGTATTTAATTTTAATTCGGCAAGTAAGCAATGGGTACTTGTGCTTGTAGATACATCACGCTCAATGGCAATAGGGGAGAGGATTAACAAAGTGAAACAAATATTGCCATTACTAAAGTTCAAAGAGGTGCACCTCAAAGAGGTATGGGGATTTGATAAACATCCATATCTATTATCGGAGACCCCGAAGAAAGCGGGGCAAGATTCAATAACTGCTACCGGTGAACTTACTAATATTGGTAATGCTATACTTGAAACCCCTACCCCATCAGCTTATATTCTTTTATCCGATGGGATAAACAATTGCGGCAGAGACCCAATAATAATAGCTCAACAAAAAGGTGTTCCTATATATACTGTTAAAATAGGTGACTCAATCACTTGTGATGCAAGTATCTCAGAAATTGATTATGATAAATTAGTCTATACCGGAGATACAGTGCTCATAAAGGTAAGACTCAATACTATTGGATATAACCATCAAAAACTTCAAGTATTACTTAAAGAAAATAACTATATCTTACAGGAAAAGAATATGTTAGTGTCTCAAAAGGTAGGGGTTCAAAAATTTGAACCCAAAATAAAAGAGGTTGAATTTCGTATAATACCGAAAGAAGCAGGAATGCATTTTTATGAGATTGAAATTTCGGAGTTACCGGTTGCAAATCCCGTTGGAAATTCCGTTGGAAATCCCGCAGCAGGCGGGGCAGCAATCGGGGGCGAAATAAACAAAGAGAATAATAAAAGGGCATTCGGAATTAAAGTTATTAAGTCCAGAATTAAGGTATGCTGGTTTGCTGACCAGCCGAGTTGGAATTTCAAATTCGCAAAACTTGAACTCGCCCAAGAAAAAGATATTGAGCTGGATTGGTGGATTAAAGTTAAAGAAGGTGGCTGAGTATCTAAAAATGGTATAAAAAGTGCTACTCCTAATTGTGATACCCGCTATGATATAATCGTATTGGATAATTTTGACTATCCCTTATCAGAAAAACTGATGGATAAAGGGACAGGGATTATTGTTATTGGAAATGCGGATATATCACCATTTATAATAGGGCATACAGTTTTTGAAACTAATTCTCCTATAGAAGTGGTAGAAGGAGTAGATATTTTTGGGACTCGCGAATTACCGCCGTTGAAAGAAATACAATTAGTTAAAGGGGTTAAGGGCGGGAGTAAGATTTTGTGCAGAACAAAAGATGGCAATCCTTTAATTGTAAAAAATGGACAAATAATAGGAATTGCAGCTAATGATGTGTGGAGGTGGAACTTTGAGTACGGGATTAAATTTTGGAGCCAACTTGTAAAACTTATTAATGCACAAGGACAGACACTCTTCGTAGAAACAGAACCCGTATTTGAAATAGGGGAGAGGGTCATATTTAAAGCACAAGCTTACCTCTCAGACGGTCTGCCTAATCCTAATGAAGATATTAAAATCAAGGTGAGCGATAACGAAGCAATCTCAACGAACTCAACAAATATAGAAGGACATTTTTATTCGCTTAGTAATGGTAAATATGAGTATGCGGTTGAGTTCTTACCTCCAGGTAAGTATAAATATAGTTGTTCTACAATAAATAACTCTACTTCTAATGGAGAGTTTAGTATTATATCTCAGATTGAATTACAAAAAATTGAATCTGACTACAATTTATTACATACTATAGCCGAAGTTTCGTCCGGTAAATATGTGGAAGATATAAAAGAACTGGATAGTATAGCTATAAATTTTACCCTACCACAAAAATCAAAGCTCCCATTTAAGCCAAGCTATTCTTACCTTTCTCTTTTCTTAATTATCCTACTCCTTAGCATAGAATGGGCATACCTCCGTAAGTAATTTTGGTATTCTTTAGGTTTTTGCTCTTTCTCAAGGATGTTGGTGCTCCCCCTTAAAGTAGTGACTATCCCTAAAACTATTATTATTAAAATACTTCTTGACATTTTAACCTCCTTTTATAGTTTAAGATATCTTTTATAAGTATTATCTCGCTTTACAATATACCAATAAATAAATAGATTATTTTACCTTTGTAATTACTTAACTCTCCCACTGATAAAGCATTAGAATCGGAAGGTCCCCAATCAGGATAATCTGCAGGCTCTAAAAACATCCCAATCTGGTTTCCTATAGTATCGATAAGTATTAATAAAGAATCTTTTTCGTAAATAATTCTTCCTCCCCCACTTGACCATGCAGGATGAGTAGCATTTACATTTTCTACTATTTGTTTATCTCCACTTCCCTCTCTATTCATAATCCATAGTCCTTGATTTAGTTTTTGATATACAATGCGAGAGGCATCGGGTGAAAAATCAGGATACATACCCGAGCATATTTCTTTTAATTCAGAACCATCTCTTTTAATCACATATATCTTATATTGAGAGTTACCCCCAACTCTGACTTCTAAGTTAAATACAATCCAGTTACTTGCACTTGAACTACTTATGAGTCCTACTCTATAATCAGCATCCATTACTTCTTTTATCTGCTTTTTCCCTGTACCATCATTATTTATCTCACACACCCAAACCTCACTTTTCTCATCAAACAACTCGTCACCAGTTATTATATTACTTCTATATTTTGCAACATAATATAATTCTAAAAAGCATATCTTGTTATCCGATGTCCAATTCGGTGCCTCATAATAAGTTTCTTCCTCAGTCCTTATCCCGCAATTACACCCACCAAATAAAAACCCACCAAGTAATAAATATACTAATCCTTTTTTCATTTTCCCTCCATCAATAAGTCTATATTTTTGTATTAGTTTTGACTTTTGAGTTTCAATATTACCCATTTTAAGTATTGCTCCAACCAATTAGTTGCTTCCCGCAATTCTATACCCCATAACAACTCCTATGAGTTGACATAAGATTTATTATCGGACGGTAAGTAGATTGGCTTTTTGGGTATATTGGGAGGTTGGGTAGTTTTGGGTAAGTTTTTGGATAGTTGAGTTGGCTTTGTCGAGTTGATTTAATAATTGGTAGCATCGCATTGTTTGGAATAGTGCTTTTGGGGCGAGCCATGATTTTGCGTATTGTGTAACAAATTCATCATATTTTTGTGCTGCGGAAAAATAATCGTTCTCTTGTAGATAAGTATCTCCTATTCCGAGCAGTGCTGATTCAAGTAACACTTTGTCTTTTCCTTTCTTCAAGTAATCTTCATAATATTTTTGTGCTTCTTTATAGTTTCCTTGGAAATAATAGATATTTCCGAGCCAATAAATCGCATTTATTCCGGCTGTAGTTTTGCGATAAAGCGTTGATATATCTTGGAATCTTGTCATTGCTTCTGTAACATTTCCCGTTCCGTATATTGCCATTGCTTCCCTGAACTCAAATTCTGCCTGCTTTTGCTTTACTTGAACCGTACGCTGAAAATACACTCCTCCTCCTATTATTATTAAAATTCCGCCTCCTATTATACTAACTTTTATTCTCTGTCTCCGAATGTATAAAGCAACTTTTGTCCCATACTCTAACATTCTATCTCTTTTCAATTCTTTTTTTGTTATTTTTTTATATTTTTTAGCCATTTATCCCCCCTATCTAAAATACAAGTAAAAAATAGGATGTCAAGTATTTATCGCTTCAATATCATTAACTTTCAGGAACAGATTAGTTTTTCCAAGATAATTCTCTTCCTCTATTTCATAGATTAGATTTATCAAATTACCTGTTGCTAATGCTACTTTTCCGAGTCCGAATCCTATAGCTTTTATACTTTTCTGCCCTCCATCCCTCACTCTAAATTTTAAGTGTTCTTTTTTCACTACGCTTGGTGTTCCCACTACCTGTGCATTTTTTGTCAAGAACACTGGTCTTGGATTTCCCTTTCCAAACGGAGATAATCTCTCAACCTCATATACTAAATTATCATCTATTTCTTTAATCTCTATCTCACCATCAATCTGAAAGTTATGTATCAACTCTTCATATTTTAGTTGAGCTACTATTTGAGTTTCAAATTTTTCCTTAAATGCTTGTATATTTTCTATTGGAATAGTAAATCCCGCTGCTGCTTCATGTCCTCCATAAGTATTCAGATATTCTTTACATTGAGAGAGTGCGTTGTATATGCTGAATGTAGGGATGGACCTGGCAGACCCTTTGCCAATTTTTCCGTCTATGGCTATAAGCAAGGTAGGCCTAAAGAACTTTTCCTGTATTTTTGACGCCACAATTCCTATTACTCCGGGGTGCCACCCTTCGCGAGCAATGACTATTCCATTTTTCTTATTAAGTTCAAATTTTTCTATTTCTTGTATAGCTTCCTTAAGTATTATTTCTTGTATTGCTTGTCTTTTTCTGTTTTCTGTATCAAACTTTTTTGCTATTTCGTATGCCTCTCCCCTATTTTCTGTTGTTAAAAAGTATGCCACTTCTTTTGCTTCTCCCAATCTACCTTGTGCATTTATTTTTGGTCCCAAAACAAATCCCAAGTAATATGGGTTAATAGGCATATTTTTAAGTCCTGACACTTCAATTAGTGCTTTGAGTCCTACATTTTTAGTCTGTTCAATAGCTTTCATCCCATACTTAGCAAATACCCTATTTTCTTCAATAAGTGGGGTTACATCACATACAGTAGCAAGTGCAACTAAATCTAAATAATTTAATAGTTTATCTGTCTCCATTCCCAATTTCTTATACAGTGCTTGAGCTAACTTAAACACAACTCCACATCCTGACAATTCTTTAAAAGGATATAGACTAATTTTAGGGTTAATAATTGCGATAGCTTTCGGCAATTCTTCATATGGATTGTGGTGGTCAGTAACTATAACATCTACTCCATTCTTTTGCAGCAAACCAATCTCCTCTACGGCAGTTGTCCCACAATCTACCGTAATTATCAACTTTACATAAGATTTCAAACAATACTCAATCCCTTTCTCTGTAAGTCCGTATCCTTCTTTTATGCGGTTAGGGATATAGATTTCAGGTGTTATATTAAGGTTTTTGAGTACCCTATACAATAGAGCGGATGCGGTTGTTCCGTCCACATCGTAGTCTCCGTAGATTAATATTTTTTGTTGTTCCTTAATTGCCTGTATTATACGAGTTACTGCGGCTTCCATTTGTGGCAGTAGAAATGGGTCGTGTAGGTCTTCGGTTACCGGGTTAAGAAACTTATATATTTCTTGTGGTGTTGTAAGTCCTCTATTGATGAGTATGTTAGCTGTAATACTGGCTATTCCGAGTTCTTGTGCCATTTTTTCTGCCTTTTCTTTTGATGGTAAGGGTAATAGTGTCCAATTTTTTTTCATACGGGTATTTGAGCCTCTATGTTATTTATTTGTTTAATTTAGTGCTATATTTGCATCCGCAGTATGATTGGCGGTATAGTTCATATTTTTTAGATAAAAGTATGCTTTGTTTAAAGCCATTCTGTTTTTTGAAATCAAATTCCTTAAATTCTAATTTATGCCTCTCCCCCACTTCCTTTCCGATATAGTTTATTATTTCTGCCGACTTATGTGGTGATATAGTAAGTGTAGTAGTGAATATTTTGTATCCGTGAGCTTTGGCTATCTCTGCGGTATAATTGAGTCTCATTCTATAGCAAATTTTACATCTCTCACCGCCTTCGGGTTCTTTTTGAGGAGGTTCAACCTCAAGTTGAACCTCTTTTGTTTCTTCAATTTGTTTCTTCCATTTATCTGCGTTATATGGGCCAACAAGTAATTGGAAATTTATTTTAGCTACGAGTTTTTTAAGTGTATTTAGTCTTTTAGTATATTCTTCTTGTGGATAGATATTAGGATTATAAAAAACCCCCACTACTCCATATTCTTGATTTTTTAATCTTTCTACAACTTCTGTGGCACAAGGTGCACAACATATATGTAAGACTATTTTTTGTATTGTGCACATTTAAGAGAGTTTAAGTAGAAACAATTTAATGTCAAGCATATTATATTTTATTTGACAAGGTGAAAATTTTTTGTATAGTTAAATATATGCAAGTAACTTTAATCAGCTATACTCGTGAACCATTGTCTCTAATTTATACAGCGGCAAGGACTTGTTATTCTGCTATTTCGCCGAGCGAGATTATTGCTCAAAAGGTATCACCTGTTAGAATGCGTACTCTGATAAGAAAAGTAGTGAATTCGGGGCATCATTCTGTACTTGAGCATGTAGTTTTTACTTTTGGTGTCTCCGGTATTTCTCGTGCTTGTTCTCATCAACTTGTACGACATAGGATTGCAAGTTATTCCCAGCAATCCCAAAGGTATGTAAATCCTAATGAAGACATAATTATTCCTCCATCCATAGCAAAAGACAAACTTCTTAATCGTGAAGTGCGTGATTTTCTCTACCAATCCAGTTCTCTTTATGATAGACTTGTAAAAAAAGGTATCCCGAAAGAGGATGCCAGGTTTGTACTCTCCAATGCAGTAGCTACTAATATAGTTATCACTATGAATCTGCGTGAATTAGTTAATGCTTGTGGAGTTAGACTATGCAATAAAGCACAGTGGGAAATCAGAGAGCTTTTTTCTCTGATGAAAAAGTCTGTGAGTAAGGTAGATAAGTTTTTGGGTGACTTTTTAGTAGAGCGATGTATTATACTTGGCTTCTGTCCCGAAGAAGATGGCTGTGGTCTAATGCCTAAAAGATAAAATTAAAGATGAAAAATATACTAAAAGCTATATTAAGAATCTTGCTCACCGTAGCGGTTTTATTTTTTGTGCTAAAAAATGTAGATTTTAGTGAAATGCTTACCATTCTTAAAGGTGTGAATATCGGGATGTTCCTCTTTTCATTTGTAGCATATATGATTATGGTTATGTTGTGTGCTTTGCGGTGGCATAAACTTCTTATTATTCAGCAGATTCATATTTCATATAGTCGTACTCTTGCTTATTATCTAATAGGTTTTTTTTACAATAACATTTTACCAACTACTGTGGGTGGTGGAGTGGTAAGAGCCCTATATGCGGGTAAGTGTAGCGGTAAAACCAAGGCCGCTTTTTCATCTATGTTAGTTGAGTTAATCCTTGGAGGTTGGGCACTTATTATCTTTGCTCTTATTGCTTCGTTGTTCTATCTAAAATCTCTTCCATTGTATTTGGTGCTTCTTCCATTAGTTGGTATGTTCATTCTTGTAAGCATTGTGCTTTATTTATTTTTTCATCGTGGGGTGATGAAGAGATTCAAAGTAATAACCGAAAGAATAAAGATATTTGGAATTAGCCAAAAAATAAAAGACCTTTACGAAGCGATGTATCTCTATAAGGACAAGAGAACACAAATAATAGAGGTTATTTTACTTTCTTTTGGTATTCAAATGAGTTTTTCCTTTTGTCCGTTCCAAGGAGGGGTAAAAATGGGCATAAAAGTATCTATAATTATTCCTGCATTTAATGAGGAGGATAATATATTATCTCTGGTTGATAAGTTTGACCAATTGTTACGAAATACAAATCTTCAGTATGAGGTAATTTTAGTTGATGATGGTAGTACTGATAAGACTTATAAAATTGCTCTTCAATGTCAGCAAAGTCATGAGTTTTTGAAGGTTGTCAGGCATCGTGTGCGTAAGGGGATAACAGATGCCTTGTTATCGGGTTTTGATATAGCAAGTGGTGATATTTTTGTCTACTTTCCTGCTGACCTCCAGTATCTGCCGGAAGATATACCCAATCTTATAGCCAAATTTGATGAAGGATATGAAGTAGTGACGGGTTGGAAGGTTGGTAAATATGAGAAGCGCTTCGTTTCGGGTGTGTATAATTGGCTTTCAAGGATATTATTTAAAGTTCCGGTTCATGACCTAAATTCTATCAAGGCATTTAAGAGAGAAGTAGTAGCTAAATTGCCTTGGCGTAAAGATTGGCATAGATACATAGTTGTGATGGCATACGAGGCGGGATTTAGTATTGCGGAAGTGAAAGTAACCTTGTATCCCAGAAAGTATGGGAAGTCAAAATTTGGCTTCTGGCGTATCCCTATTGGGGCACTTGATATTATAGCGGTAAAGTTTCAAATCTCTTTTATGCGTAAGCCATTACTCTTTTTTGGCTCAATAGGTGGAGTACTACTTATTGCTGGTCTTATTGTAGGTATTATAGCTATCTATATGAGATTTGGACTGGGTCGGGGTTATCGGCCACTCTTATATTTAGTTACTTTTCTCGGGTTAGCAGGGTTATTACTTTTTGTCTTAGGTTTTCTGGCTGAATCTATTGCCGGTATCCAAGATGAGATTAGGAGACTTGGCAGAAAATAAATCCCCATATGGAGTATAAAAAGATTCTCGCTTTAACTCATTCTTTTGTTCGTTGGGAAGGTGATTTTGCTGGTGTTTTCTTATTAGATTTGGCAAAAGGACTGACTAAAAGCAAAGTTAAGGTATTTGTCTTGGCACCGCACGAACAAAGGCTACCCTGTTTTGAACTGATGGCTCATAATGTAACTTGTTTCCGCTTCCGTTATGCTCCTATTAAATATGAGCGACTGGCATATAGGGGAGATATGCATAAATTAGTAGCCAAGAGTTTAGTTAATAAGTTTATTTTCATTCTTTATCTGAGTGCGTTTTTCATTAAAACATTAATAATTATAGGTAAAGAGAAGGTGGATATTATTCATGCGCATTGGTGGGTACCGTCCGGTGTGATTGCTTTTATTGTTTCTTTTCTTACGGGTAAGCCATACATAGTCACTTGTCATGGCACTGATGTGCATATCTTGACAAAGTTTAACTTATTTACTCCGTTGGCGAGATTAGTTTTTAACAATGCCAAAAGTATTACTGCGGTCTCTAATTCTATAAAATCTATTCTAACAGATAAGCTTGGAATCTCTGCTAATAAGATAAGCGTCTTCCCTATGCCTTGTGATTTAACTACTTTTTATCCAATGGACACGATAAATCGTGTCTCTACTGACAAGGACAAAGAAAAGATAGTTTTAAGTATAGGGCGGCTTATTGAATTAAAGGGTTATACTTACTTACTTGATGCAATGCAGATTATTCAAAATAGATGTAAAGTTAAGCTTATTATTATAGGCGAAGGCAATGAGGAGCAGAGACTTAAAGAGCAGAGCAGGTTGAAAAAATTAGAGGTTGAATTTTTGGGCTTTAAGTCCAAGAATGATTTGAACTATTATTATAATCTATGCGATGTTTTTGTGCTGCCTTCTATTACTGATTCTAATGGTCTGCAAGAAGGATTGGGTTTAGTATTATTGGAAGCAATGAGTTGTAAGAAGCCCGTGATTGGTACAAATTCAGGTGGTATTCCCGATATTGTCAAAGATAATGAGACCGGACTATTAGTTCCAGAAAAAGACCCTGAAGCATTAGCTAATGCCATAGAGAAATTACTAATAGATGAAAAATTAGCTGTCCGGTTGGCTAATAACGGCTATAACTATGTAGTAGATAATTTTAGTCCCCATAAAATTGCGAATATGATGGTAAATGTTTATTCCGAGGCATAAATATTTTTTAGTTGACAAATCCATAATTATTGAGATAATCTTAATTAAATGGAAATAAGTATAGTTATAGGCAGTAAATCAGATGAAAAATGGGTTGAGCCATGCAAAGAGGTATTGGATAAAGCTAATATCTCATACGAGATTATAATTAGTTCTGCTCATAGGGAGCCAGAAAAGACACGCAAATATGCCCAATCCCTAAAAAGCAAGGGTGTAAAAGTAGTTATTGCAATGGCAGGTTATGCTGCTGCTTTGCCCGGCTTTATTGCCTCTTACACAGATATACCTGTCATAGGAGTGCCGTTGCCTACTTCTCCTATCAAGGGAATAGATTCTTTGCTTTCAATAGCTGAAATGCCTGCTGGTGTACCTGTGGCTACAATGGGTATCGGTGAGGCGGGTGCAAAAAATGCTGCTTTATTTGTGTGTAAGATACTGGGCGTAAAGTAATAGCAAATATCAAAATGCAAAAATCAAAAATTATCTGCCTTCTGTCCTCTGTTTTCTGTCCTCTATCTAAAAGATGAATAGATTTGTAATTGAGGGTGGCATACCTTTGCAGGGTGAGGTTAAGATTTCGGGTTCCAAGAATGCTTGCCTGCCTATTATAGCGGCTACTTTACTTGCTCCCGGTAAGCATATTATTCATAATATCCCGCAGATAAGGGACATCAGAACTATGTTGCGTATCCTTGAACTGATTGGCTCAAAGGTTGAGCTTTTGGGTCATACTCTTAGTATAGATACAAGTTTGGCTAATAATCCATACGCTCCATATGAACTTATTTCTACTATGCGAGCCAGCTTCCTTATCACAGGTGCTATGATAGGTAGGTTTGGCGAAGCTCATATATCGCGTCCCGGGGGCTGTGCCATAGGACCGCGTCCTATAGATGAACATTTACACGGATTTAAGATGCTCGGAATAAAAATAAAAGAAGAGCACGGATATCTACATTTATCAAGCAATCATATAATAGAAGGAAAGGTTTATCTTAACGAACAATCAGTAACAGCGACTGAGAATATTTTATTAGCCACCGCAACCCAACAAGCGGAAACTCATATTATAAATGGTGCTATGGAGCCACATGTTATGGAGCTTATAAAGTTCCTCAATTTGATGGGAGCAAACATTAAATTAAAGGATGATATTATTATAGTCATAGGGAATTCCCTACATCCTATAGAATATACGATTTCTGCTGATTATATAGAGACAGGTACTTTCATTATAGCTACGGCAATTACAGGAGGTGAAGTTACTTTAATAGATGCAAAATACGAAGACTCCATTGCAGAGATAACTAAATTGCAAGAAATAGGTGTCCAAATTGAAAAAGTGAGTAATGGGATAAAAGTGAAAATGTCCAGTCCTATCAAGAGTTGCAACATAAAAACTGCTCCATACCCCGGCTTCCCTACTGACCTTCAACCACAAATAACTTCTTTGCTTGCTATAGCCAATGGCACATCTATAATAACCGAAACAATGTATGAACAGAGATTTAATCATATTCTTGAACTCGCCCGAATGGGAGCGGAAATAGAGATTGAAGGCAGGAACGCTATCATAACAGGAGTAAAAGAGCTTTCAGGCACAAAAGTGATGGCTTCTGATATTAGAGGGGGAGCATCTCTTGTAATTGCGGGACTCGCAGCTAATGGAATAACAGAAATCTCCCGTATCTACCATATAGATAGGGGATACGAAAGCTTGGAAACTAAATTAAGTCAACTGGGTGCCAAAATAAAGAGAGTATAATAAAATGATAAATCCTAAATCCTAAACAATATCAAAATTCTAAATTCTAAACTTCTTGTTTTGGATATTTGAATTTAGTGCTTGGGATTTGTTTAGGATTTAGTGCTTCGGATTTAGGATTTTTGATTTATGAAGGAATATTTTAGAATAGATAAACTATTGTAAAATGATGAATGCTGTATTCCTTGACCGTGACGGTACTATAATCAAGGAGAAAAATTATATCTCTGACCCTAAACAAGTTGAACTCCTACCCCATTCTATTGAGGGGATTAAATTATTAAGAGATGCCGGGTTTAAGCTGTTTGTTATTACTAACCAGTCCGGCATTAGTAGGGGTTGGTTTTCTATTGAAACTTTGCACTCTATACATACTCGGCTATTAGAAATGCTTAAATTAGAAGATACATCTGTGGATAAAATATATTTCTGCCCCCATAGACAAGAAGATAATTGTAATTGCCGCAAACCCAAGCTCGGTATGATTAACCAAGCACAAACAGAATTTAATATAGACTTAACTCACTCTTATATTATTGGCGATAGGTCTGAAGATATAGAACTCGGTAAAGTACTTAATTTGCCATCTATATTAGTGCTAACGGGCTACGGTAAATACACACATGGACTTGCACCTATACCCGATAACCTAAAACCGCTAACCATTAACCAAGAAACTAACGAAGTCTTATCCGAACACGGCTTAAAGACTTTGAGACCCGTAAATCCTGACTTCGTGGCTAATAATTTACTTGAAGCCGCTAAATGGATATGCAAGCAAAAATAACTCTACTTTCGGGAATTGCCATTGGTATTTATGCCGCAGAAACTATCATCCCAAAACCTTTACCCTGGCTAAGATTGGGCTTATCTAATGCTGTGATACTTTGTGTTATCGTAAGCTTTGGAATTAAATATGCACTCCCAGTTTCCATAATACGCACCACAGTTGGCTCACTTCTTACCGGAATGTTCTTGAATCCGTTTTTCTTACTCGGACTATTAGGTGGGATAGCCAGTACTCTTGTGATGTGGATTTTTTATGTCATTGGGAAAAGAGTATTTAGTCTGATAGGCATATCAATTATCGGAGCACTTGTCCATAATATAGTCCAATTATATTTAGCTTACGCAATGTATATCAAAAATAGAGAAGTATTCTACCTTTTACCCATCTTTATTATACTATCTATAATTTTTGGCACCATCACAGGCATAGGAGCAACCTATCTTAATAAAACCCTCTCCCCTACTCTATTAGACTCTTAACTATTAACCCCCCATAAGCCTTCATCCGCTTAATAACAAAAAAATTGCGATTTATGATTTTTTTACTTGACAACGATAAAAAATTGATTATTTATAGTTTAAGGAGGTGTAAGATGGCAAAGTATAGGCCGTGTGGTCTTATTCAATCAATAAGTGGGTCGGTAGGGGATGTGACATTTTCTAGTTGGAAGGGGGTGCCTCGTATAAGTAAAAGGATTAGGAAACAGTGTATTCCTAATACCTTGCCTCAGAGGAGGATAAGGCATATTTTTTCGTATCTTAGTCCTGTTTGGCGTGATTTAAGTTTTCAGGATTGGGCGTTGTGGAGTGATTATGCGAAGAGGTATAATAAGGTTAAGCCTCTTTGTATGAGTGGTTCAGTTTCCACAATAAGAAGTAAGATGAGTGGTTTCAATGTCTATGTGGCATTAAATAGTTTATTAATGCATTGCGGATTTGAGCCCCTGAAGTACCCTGTTCTGGGTAATATAAAGAATCCGCCATTAGTTTTGACTGATTTGCTTGATTTAGGTGTCTATAATGGGGAGATTAGATTTAATGTTTGGTTGCCCTCTGAATATATGGTGAAGTGTGTAGTTCAGATTTGGGTAAGGGAGATGAGGGATTCCTATCCCTACATTTTTAGAGCTGTTCCTATAAGTCTTTTTAAGTCTGAAGTTGTCATAGATAAGTTACGGTTTCGTCGTCATCACAAAGCAATAGAACAGAGTTTATCTTCTATAGGGAATTGCAAACTAATAGTTCAGATGCGGACAGTGGCTGCGAATGGTAAGATTTCTGTCCCTTCACCAATTTATAGGATACAAGTTGTGGGAAGGGCTTCACAGCCCTGATAGATTATAGGATTGGTGATTTGTGGGGGCGAGTCCGTCGACTCGCCCTTGTCTTTCCCCGCTATCTTAATATCGTCAGCTGTTAGAGATGGTATTATGGCATATATAGATAGAATCACTACCTTCCTTATAGATAGCAGAATTATCTGCATACTCAATTCTGCAATATTTTAAGCTACATCTTGATGCTGTTTTAAACCATAGTCTTTGCCATCTTGCAGTTCCACGACGCGTGATTAGAATTGAATCTGCCTGTGTACCAATAGCATATAAATTACCCTTTACCATTATATACTTTACTGAATCAATCTTCACCTCCACTCCCGGCTCAATATCAAGCGTTACACCGCTATCAACGAGCACATTTCCTATCACAATATACGGACTACCTGCAGGTGCCCAGACCGTATTTGTACTTATAATTCCTTGCACCCAAGTGGTATTTGCATATAATGATAGAGTCAATGCATTCCATAAAATTATTCCTATAAATTTCAAGAATCCTTTCCTCACTTTTCCTCCTTTCCCTTATAAGTAGGGAAAATAATACTCTTTTATTATCTATATTCTTATTCCTTCTTCAAAATAATTAGTAGTCCAGCCACTATTTTTTAAGAAGGTAAGAACTCATTTGCAACTATGTTTCATCTCTTTGGTTTCATCTCTTTGTGTACTTTTTTCATCTTGTTGATTCCACTTGTTGTACCTGCAATCGAAGTTTGTCGCTGTTTGGGACTCAGTTCTCTAAATCCTAGCCGAAAATCTTTATGTGGCTTTAATGTTTTACCACAATGAGGGCATTTCATAATTCCTCCTTTCCCCATGGATAATGGGGATATTAGTTTCTGCCCGAGGCGGATCCGCCTTCGGCAGAAAATTGTTAAATAAATGAGT
>JACQXS010000023.1 GCA_016208615.1 Candidatus Stahliibacteriota bacterium
CTGTCCTCTGTCCTCTGTCCAAGATGAGTTTGTAAATAATTATATCCCAAAGCTGCCAGAACAGATATGCTAAAACTTGTGAGATAAAAAATCATAGAAGGGGCGCGGAATTTCTTCACCCCAGGTAATATAGAATAGAACATACGATATATCGGAGTATAACTACCAAGTGCAAATATGATTGTAACTATACCGAGCCATATAAAAAAGCGTATATATTTATCTCTCTTATATTGTGTAATTCCAATTAGCCCCAGTAATAAGGGTAGAATACCCAAATATTCTGTATGCAGCTTAAAATAATTTTCACCCCAATAATTATTCAACAAACCCGAAAAATGAGGCGTTAGTAGGTCTAATAATTCAGCTGGCGGCATTGACCACGAACTGGCAAACGCATAACCACGCTCTCCACCCCTTGCTCCCCAACCCATTGTACCGAATATCGGCAAATAATGAATTGCCATTAACCCAAGAGCCATCAATAGTCCATAAGCTACATAACTTAATATCCTTGCTGTTCCTTTAAGTCCATTCTCTTTACGCTGACAGATAAGATGATAAATTAGATAAACTATACACACTATAACCGCATAATAAATAAGCTGAAAATGTGAGTTTATAGCCGCAATCCCACCTATTGCACCGGCAAATAGAAAATAAATCATCTTCCGCCGAGTAATTGCCTTATGCAAAGTAAGCAGAATAAATGGAAAAAAGGCAGTAGCTAATATTTTACCATCGTGTCCGGCGTATGTCATAGATAGAACTGCCCCGCTGCCCATATAAGTTATTGCACCCAAGAAGCAGGAATAGATAGAGAGTTTCAACTCCTTCAAATATAAGTAAATACCAAGTCCTGCAAAAGCTACGGCTAATACAAAAATATATGTCCAAGCTATATGAATAGGTAGGATAAGATAAAGTAGGTAGTAAAATGTATATGTATTACCGAATGGCAGACCACAAAAAGCTGCCCCATCCCACATAGGACCACTTAAATAGTGCTTAAAACACTCTACTACCCATTTTCTTGTGGAATAGCCCGCTAATAACCAATCCGACCCATACATCATTTTAGTACCCGAAAGTAATGATGCAAAATAAATCAATGGCAGAATAAGCAGGATATAGATAAAGATTTTATTTATAGTAGATTCGGTTAAGAGGTTAAACCTCTTCGGTGTTCGGTTAGCGGTATTCGGTTGGCGGATAGATTTCTTTTTGCCCATGAAGTTTAATCTCTTAGAAAAATTATTTCACATAAATTACAAAAAGCAAGAAAAAAGTTTAGAAGGTTCGTTTAGTTCGTATAAGTCCTCTACCAAATATACCCGCAAAGCTAATCATCCCTATAATACCCCAGAGTCTAAAAAGTAGTGCCGCAGTTATACCAATTGATACCGGGAGATAAAATTTTAATAAATAGCTAAGTAGCCCATCTCTTACGCCCAGTCCTCCGGGTGTAATAATACTCAAAAATCCAACAATCCAAGAAATAACATGCAGACTTAATAACACGGGTAGCAGGTCGAAGGGTATTGGATAAAATGAAGCTATGAGAAAATAAAAGCAAAGTCCTTGAAAAAACCAATTAAGTAAATAGACCGATAAAATTACCAAAAGCCGTGTATAATGGAGCTTAAATTCTACCGGCTCTTGTTTTATTATTCTTAATCCCCAATTGGCTACTTTTGTGAATAAGGGAGGATATAAGGCAATAAAACATAAAGCAATAACTATAAATAGTAAATATATATTTTTTACTGGTGCAACTTTTTCCATAAAAAAGCTGAAGGAAAATGTAGAAATCAATAATGCGGAAAGCACTGTCAATAATGTTTCCATTATAGCATTAGCACCTGTTTTGCGTCCTGGAATACCTTCTTGTTTGGCAAGATATACTAAACCAGCCATTGCCCAAATCTTGCCAGGTACATAGATGCCCAATCTCGCAATAGATAAGATTTGATTTGCTTTCCAGAGACCTACTTTTACCTTAAAACACTCCAAGCAAAGCTTCCACCCAAGAGCCATTAAGATAAGAGTAATTACCATAGAAAAGTAAGAATAGATTAAAAAAAGGGGATTAAATTTAAGCCCCCCAAATGGAATTTGCCTCCAGTTTTGATATAATGCTTTGCCCATAAAGTAAAAAATTATCACTATAATGAGTAAAGCTATTAGCTTTTTTAGATTCTTCATTTGAGGTTTAACCTTTTAGTCTTTCATTAAAAAACTCCAAATCACCTTTTTTTTTTTTTTTTATATTGCGGAGACAAAAAGTATAACTATAAATGAGAGAAATCGGTCTTAATGCTTTTGATTCAGGTAATCTTAAAATTGTAGTTGCTAAAGCTATTTTCAATAACCCTATTCTACTCCACAAGAAAATTAGTTTGTTTTTAAGAGTAGGGTTGAAATGCTTATAAAATAGATATACTTGATACACCTGCCACAATAATATGCTAAGAGTGTCCAAATTTTTTATCTTTTCTGAACCTTTATGAGTTAACTTGGCATAAGGAGTTTGATATAAACCAGATGGATACGACTTATAAATTCTATAGGATAAATCAGCATCTTCGCCTGGCGACCCACGCAACATATTTTCATCAAATCTAAATTTCTTAAGGATTTCTCTTTTGAAGCTAAAATTATTTGATACCATCCATTCGCAATTTATTATTTTATCTAATGGGTCTGCATATACATTTTGCACAGAAGAGAGAAAGCTGTTTATATTAGTCTCAGAATGTACCAAGAAAAAAAACTTATTGACCATATTTTTAAGCCAAAATTTCCTACGATTTGTTATATATCCCTGCACGCCCACAGCATCTGACTTTTCTCTATAAACCCTTAAAATCTCAGCAATATAGTTTATATCCAAAAGCACATCATCATCAAAAAATAATACTATATCGCCCGTAGAGTTTTCAATGCCCACATTCCGAGATATACCTGCACTTTTCTCCTTTTGATACACATATTTTAAGTCAATACTTTTCGCCCTAAACTCTTTTTCTCTATTTTGAACTAATAGTCGAGTTTTATCACTATCGCCATTATCTACAATAATCACTTCTTTGGGAAGTATAGTTTGATTTAATAAGGAGTCTATTGTTTTACTTAAATCTTCTGCTCTATTACAAGTTGGAATTATTACTGAGAGCTGCATTGTTTTTCTGCTTTAACTATGATACTAAATGGGATGCCCCACTTTTTCCATCTCTCAATATAAACTAATGGCAAAATCGGAGGCGAAAAGTGAAATAATTGACGAAAATGCCACCTAAAGGTTAATAGCAAAAAAAATAAAAAAAACATACAAGATGCGGAAGTTATAATTCTAAATCCTTGAAGTAAATGTTCAAGTTCTTCCAGTGTGTACCCTACCCTTATATGAAATCTATCAGGATAAGGTGCAGGAGGATGAGGGACAGAGAGAATAAGAGTACCTTTATCCCTTAAGACCCGCCCCATCTCATTCATCGCCTTTTTATCATTTTTCAAATGCTCTATCACCTCAGTGCAAAGTACTGTGTCAAATACTTTATCCCCGAAAGGCAAATCTTGTGCATCTGCACGAACAAAAAGTGTGTTGGGCTTACGATGTTTATGAAGAGCATACATTCCGCCACCTGCCCCAATATCTAATACCCGTCCAAGATTATTGCCTAACAAATGTTCTACTATAGGTTTTTGTAAAGCCCACCTTACAGAACTGCCGGTTAAGAAAAACCTTTGCACTATTTCATTAAGCATTTTTTACCATAATTTTTATTCTTATAAAATATCCATTGATAAAAACAGCTGTACCTGTGTCATAAAATAATTTAGAAGAATATGGATAGTCTTCGGGGCTTGTTATTCTTTTGTCTTTAAAAAGATTATTATGGATGTAGTTTATTTTCTCATTAAGTTTATCGCAAGATAGTATGTTAAAATCGTAGAATCCCGATTGCCATATTTTATGTCTTAGTCCACATTTATGGGGTAGATGAGAGCCTCTGCTCTCATCAGGTTGAAGCAGAGGCTTCAACCTACCCGTGTTTTTTATATAATCTCTTATCCTCACAGCAGAATGCCCTTTTATACCATGCATTATTTTTAATATTGTCAAATCTTTATTCTCATTTATATCCCACCAAACTAATAAATGCAAATGTTCCGGCATAATTACATAACAACCCATAATACCTGCGATAAAAACCTAATTCTTCAATTAAAATGTCGCAACAAACCTTATCTAAGAAATACGGAACATTCTGGCAAGTTTTTGTTGTTGTAAAATGTACAGAACCATCATTAAATTTGGGTCGCATTTTAGAGATAGTTAAAAGATTACAAGCTTTTGCGTGATTTTTTCTCTCGTCCCGCTCTCTTCAATGAAGTCAAATATGTAGAGATATATTCCAGTTGCTACTTTTTTCATCCCAATCATTAGTTATATACTCAACTACTCAAAACATATTTTGACGAAACCTTTAACACTTTGCCAACTTCATTAAGTTGTATTCTATTTTCTTTAATATCCTTTATGATATTTTCCAGCCTCCTCATAGTTGCTCTATCATAATATCTCTCTCCACACTCTGCACAAACCAACACATTAATTGGAACAAATATCATATCGTTATTAATCTGAATCTCTTCTTCTACTTCCTTTTTCCTAACTTCTGGACTATTACATACAATGCACCTCATTTCTTCCTCCTCCTTTTATAATCAACCCAACGAGCTGGGTCAGGCTGATATACTGTAATTATAATAATTACATCGTCCTCTTCGCAGTAAGCCAAAACTATATGAAATGGCTTACCTTCTATGGTTTTTCCACACAGTAAAAAACTGGGATACGGTTTGGTATTTTTATAAATTTCAATAATCTCGCTATTCTGTACCGTATCAGTTACCTCGCTTTCAGTTATTGTGCCATGTTCCTCTTGTTGCATTTCTCTTCTTGCATGTGTTGTATATAAGACTTTGTTAGCTTCAAAACATTTCTGAATTGTAGTTAACATTAAAAAACCACAAAATTTTTCGTAATCCTATGTAATTTCTTGCTTCCTATGAATTCAAAGGCGTAAAAGTATACTCCACTTGATACTCTTATTCCATAATCACTAGTTGCATCCCATAGATTAGTGTACATCCCAGTGAGATACTGCTTATTAACAATAAGCTCCTTTACTTTCTCTCCTGCCAAATTGTATATCGTTAAATTTACTCTTCCATCTTCTGGCAGACTAAAAGTGAAGATAGTATTTTCTCTGAAGGGATTATTGTAATTATATATATCTAAGCCATATACCTTTGGCTCAATTTCAACACCTATAGGCAGTGTGTCAAAATAGACTTTTATACTATCAAAGGAAAATAAGGAAGTTAATTTGTAATCTAATGAGAAACCACATTTATATTGTAAATACTGGACTTGAGATAAAGTGCTATCAGTTCCACCATTATAAAGTCTAACCCATGGATTCCATGAACTTGTATCTTTCGCTCCTCTCATCCATACTTCTATATCTACGCCAAGAAAGTCACCCCACCACCTAACGGAATCTACTTTTATGGTATCATTGGCATTAAATACGCTTGACAAGTATCTTTCTTTATTTGACCTATCCCACAAATTACCCAAATCTTCAAAGAGAGCATCATTACAGGGGTTGGGGAAAGTGAACCTATTTGCAGAAGAGAAACCGGAATTGTTCCAATATAGATAAGTTGGCCCTGCATATCTTCCACCAAATATCACATCCTTATCTCCATCATTATCAAAGTCAGCGATGTTCACTACAACACTTAAAGCCCCTCCCGAAGGTAGACTCACATAAGAAGTGTAATTGGGTCCCCATATAACATAGCCTGCTGTAATTCCAGTATGATTTGCAGCTATATCCAACTCGCCATCCCCATTAATATCTTCTATAGAACAGTCTCCTATTCCATCTCCAGCAATAGAGGTAGAGGTATTGAATCCTGATAATGAGCCCCAGTAAATAATCGCAGAACCATCATTTATGTATGTGTCTAAATATCCATCCTTATTAATGTCTGCTATAGAATGGTCCCAATTGCCTCCCGTCGTGAGAGTAGAACGAGATACAAAATTTGGTCCATAAAAAATATACACATTACCACCATCGCTGGACGAAATTATATCAAGTTTATTATCATAATTTATATCAGCTACAGTTAAGCGGTGTGCTATTCCACTCAAAGAGATAGAAAAAGCAGGTGAGGCAGATTGAAAAGGTCCCGGTCCGTAATAAATATAAATATTAGAGGAGGTACCGATTATCAAATCAATATATCCATCATTATTTATATCCCCTAAACACGGGTGTTGGCAGTCTCCTAAAGAATTTATATAATCATCTGGCATAGAAGAATATCCTGAACTGCTACCATGAAAAATATGAATTCCACCTCCGCCACTGTAACCTGCAATTACTATATCTTCATATCCGTCAGCATCAATATCCCCTGCACTAACTCCTTGAGGCTCATTATATAAACCTGATAATTCTATTTTATTAGAAAGATTAAACCCAGTAGCGTTGTTCCAATAGATATCTACTTTATTTCCATCTTCCCAAGTCAATACTACATCCAGCCATCCATTATTGTCTAAATCCCAATCTTTACCTATTATTCGTAATCCCCCATTAACTGGTGAATAAATTACTGAGCCCAAATTCCATTTCCTTAATTTTAGATTATTCCAGAGAGTAGCAGTATCACCATTTACATAATAATACTCCTGTCCATCAGCGAAATCTGTATGCGACTTTTCAACCCAAACTCCGGAATGTAAGTTTGTTCCTCCTATTATTGATAATATTACACTCAAATATCTCATCTTTGCCTCCATTTTTTATGTGGCTTATTTTAGTGTAATATACTCCAAAACTATACTTTTGTCAAGCTAAAAATAGCGATGTTTTGGTAAGTTGGAGCTGGGTATATAAATTCAAGTGTTGTTTCGCAATAGTTTGCCACGCTGTTTTATTTCTATAATCTTCAGTGCAGCGAGTCACATATTGTCTAAACTCATTGTCATTAAATATGCGGTTAGCTACTCTTGCTATGCCTATCGCATTATGAGGTAAAATAAGCAATTCATCACATATATTTTGCAGTTCCTCAAACTTTGGTATCCTTGATGCTATGATTGGTTTATTAGCCCCAATTGCCAAATGCAAAGACCCTGAAGCCGAGCGGTCCTCTTCATAATATGGAAATAATACAATATCAGCTGCCCCAAACAGGTATGGTACAATATTATTGGGTATAAACTTATTGTAAAATATAACCCGAGAGTCAAGCCCCAGTTCTTTAATCCTTGTCTTTACTTGCTCTACATACTCTTTGATTGTCTGATTGTCTGATTCTCTGATTGTCTGATTCTCTGCCACACCACCTGCCACAAGTAAATATGTATTATCTATTAAGGGCAGTGGGGACACCCCCCCGCCCTTAAAAACCCTACTCCCCCGAGATGAAGAATTCTCTATTTCTTTAAGTGCTTCAACCGCGCAATCCATACACTTATGACGCTTGATAAATCCAAACATAAGCATTATGTTCCCATCAAGAGGCAATCCTAATTTCTCTCTGGATAGTTTCTTATCTACATTATTAATCTCAGTTCCGTGTGGTATAATTTGTATTTTAGATGCCGCTATACCCAATCGCCTCAATATGGCTTCTTGTGATGGCAGATGAACAATAATGCTATCCGCGAGCTGGGCAAGGGTTTTGGTAGTATTTTCATCTACTGCATCACGGGGAGAGAATTGGCTCGGCCTAATACAGTGCATAGTTATTACTTTTAGTGCCTGTATCTGCCTTATTACTTCGGGTAATCGGTTATCAAATTTATATATTCCGTACTCATGCTGAATGTGAACTACATCAGCATCTTTGGTATTCTCTACAATAGAAGGGATATAATTTTCATCCCTTTCCCAGCACGGAATGACTTCAAACTTCTCTTCTTTAACTGGCTTTGCCCCAGAGGTTAAGCTCCTTTCGGCTAATATTTTAATATTAGTTTCTGTTGATACCTGTCTAATCCCTTGTATTAAATAGTCGGTATAGGTAGCTATTCCGCAGTGCTGAGGCAGGTAAGTAGAGACATAAGCTACTTTCATAATGTAAAATCACTCTTCTCGTTAATCCGCATAATAAAGCCAGCCAAAAGCTTAGCTATATTTTCAAGGTCATCTAATGATACCAGTTCAACCGGTGTATGCATATAGCGATTAGGAATAGAAACCAATCCTGTGGCTACACCTTCTCTTGTAAGCTGAATTGTATTAGCATCAGTGCCTGTACCTCTTGGTGCGGCTTCAATCTGGTATGGAATCTTATCCTTTTTGGCTACCTCTACAAGCAAGTCAAAGACCTTAGGATTTATATTTGGTCCACGAGAGATAACTGGACCTTTACCTATTACTACTTCTCCATGCTTTATCTGTTTTGAAGCCATCATAATTGCCGGATAGTCAGTTGCATGTGTTACATCTATAGCAATACCTACATCCGGTGCTATTCTAAAAGCAGAAGTAGTAGCACCGCGCAGTCCTATTTCTTCTTGAACAGTAGCTACTCCATAGACACTTGGCTTTAGCTTTTTCTCGCTTGAAAGTAGGCGTAAAATCTCAGAAACAATAAATGCACCACCCTTGTCATCAAATCCTCTACCTACTACTCTATCTTTATTTAGCACCTCAAATCCAACCGCAGGAATTGCCGGGTCACCTATACTTACAAGTTCAAGTGTCTCTTCCTTTTTTGTCATCCCTATATCTATGAAAAGGTTTTCTATTTTAGCTACTTTTTTCCGCTCCTCTTCCTCCAAAGTATGAATCGGCTCTCTTCCTATTACACCTAAAATTTTGCCCTTCTTTGTTTTAATCCAAACCCTTTTGCCCGGTATAAGATGTAAATCAATTCCACCAATGGGCGAGAAATAGATAAATCCTTTGCTATCTACATACTTTACCATATATCCGATTTCGTCCATGTGGCCGGCGAGCATAACTTTTGGCTTACCCTTTTTATTCAATACGGCTATGGCATTACCATGGACATCACTAAAGACTTCATCTACAAACCTCTTTGTCCTCTGTTTCCATATTTCTCTTGCCTCGTCCTCAAATCCTGATGGACTCATTGCGTCCATAAAGGTTCTTAAAAATCCTAAACTCTCGCTCTTCATCTTACCTCCTCTTTCTTTATGTTATTAATAAGGTTATCTATCATTTCAAAAATTATATCTCTATACCTTTCTATGTCAAGTATTTTATATTTATACTTGTATTTCAGATATTTTTCAGGTTCCGGCAGTATAATAGAAGCGTAAATATAAAAACTAAAAGGAGGTGTAAGATGTGATGAAAATAGGAAAAAGCGAAAGGATAGGTGAAGGACGAGAAATTTTAACGATAAGGAGGGAGAGATGAAAGCAGGTAAAATAATATGTGTGTCGCTCTATATGGCTTTGCTATTTGTAGCGAATCTAATGGCGACACAAAGAATCGTGGTGATAGAAGAAATGACGGCAACTGATTGACCGGCTTGTCCTAATGCAGCAGTTGCGCTGCACCAATTAAAAGCAGAAGTGAAGGATTCGGCAGTTTTTATTGCATATCATATTAATGATCCTTTTAAGTCAACAGACGGGAATACAAGGGCGTTATACTATTATCCGGGTGGATCTTTGGCTACTCCCACAGTATGGGCTGATGGTGTTTTTGAAAGAGCAGGTGTTGGATATGCTCAATGTCGGGCAGATTTTAATACTCGTAAGGTTATTTCATCCCCTTTATCTATTGGATTAAGTGGGAGTTATAATGCGGGTACAAGAACAGGAACTATTATGGCACAAGTTACTAATACCAGCGGCTCATCAGTAAGTGGGAAGCTACATTTTATAGTCGTAGAGACTGCTATTCCCTATTCCTGGTATAACGAAGATAGCGTCTTTAATGTTCCCAGAGATTGTTTGCCAGATGGGAATGGAGAAGCAGTATCAATAGCTGCTGGCTCTTCTATTGATAAATCAAGGAATTTTACATTGAATACAGGTTGGAATGCGAACAAGTGTGATATTATTGTTTTTGTTCAAGGGACTTCCAAAGAGATGTATCAGGGACAGAAAGTACATATTATGGATATAAGCGTAGAGGAAACGCCTAAAATTGAAAGTGTGGAGCTGAAATTGGAAATTTTGCCCAATCCAGTTAGCAGAAGAGCTGTTATCCAGTGGTCTGCACCTAATGCCTGTGATAATTCAAGATTAATGATTTATGACCTTTCTGGCAGACTTGTTAAGGGTTGGGAGCGAGATAATTTGGCTACATTGAGCGGTAAAGTGGTCTGGGATGGAAGAGATGAATTTGGTGAATATGTTGGTTCCGGTATCTATCTTTGTGTATTAAAATCAGGTAGCCATATGGTGGTCAATAAAGTATTACTTACGAGATAATCCCTGCTATCAAGGGTAAAAGCAGTTAAAAGTTTAAAGTGAATAGTTAAAAGTGGAAAAAAGGAGGAAAAGATGAAGAAGTTATTTTTTTTTGTCACTCTTTTGATGATTACATCACTCCGTTTGTTTTTAGGGGAATTATTTGCTGCACCGGTATCTGTTGAAACAGCCAAGAGAGTAGCGGAGAACTGGTATTTTGAAAGAGGAAAGGTAGATAGAGAAGTAATTTCAACAAATGATTATTGTGTAGAAAGATATGAAAAAGGGGTCCTTTTTTATATCTTCAACTTCAATCCGTATATCTTAAAGTCTTCGCAAGAGGTCAAGCAATCATGGGATAGATTAAATATTGGGTCAGCAGAGTTTATAAGCCAAGAGAATATACAGTCTGTACCGCCATTGCTAACTACTACATGGAACCAAGATGCCCCATATTGGAATCAATGTCCAATGATAAGCGGTCAACATTGTTATGTTGGTTGTGCAGCTCTTTCAACGGCACAAGTGATGAGATATTACAGATACCCTGCACAAGGTAGTGGGTCGCATGCCTATTATGACCCGGGATGTGGGCAAAATTTATCTGCTGATTTTACTACAAGTTATGATTGGGCTAATATGCCTAATACTCTTATGGGTGCCAATGCTACTCAAATTGACGCTACAGCTAAATTGTTGTTCCATATAGGTGTTTCTTTAGATATGCAGTATGGCACAGGTAGTTCTACAGGTTCTCCAACTAAAATCCCTACATCTCTTGAGACTTACTTCTTATATGATACAAGTGCCATTCGGGTTATTAAAAGTAGCTATACTGATGCAGTATGGGAAAATATGATGAGAACAGAACTGGATAGTAGTCGCCCAATGGTTTATTATGGCTATACTGGAGGCGGAGGTGGGCATGCTTTTAATATGGATGGCTATCAGGGAACAAACTATTTTCATTTTAATTGGGGCTGGGGAGGTAGCTACGATGGGTATTATTATTTAACTGCCCTAACTCCTAATGGCTATAATTTTACATATGATCAGCGTGCTATTATTAAGATTAAACCTTGTGGCGGTGCTCAAGTTCCAGATATAGTAGTTTCCCCGGATACTCTAATATTTACATATGATAGTGGCAAGAAAGTTCTTAGTCCCTCTAAAGCTAATACTGATACTCTTATATATGATGACGGGGACCCGTGTAGCGGTTCTTACTGGGGTGCAGGCAAGAGAATGGCGGCAAGAATGAGTCCGACCCGGTCATGTCAAGTTATGGCAGTACAGGTATTCTCTGTTAGGACGGGTCAGCAGGACTATAAAATAGGAATATATGATTGGACAGGAAGTGTACCGGGCAATCAACTGATGGAAACGCCTACGGTATCGTCAAGCGGAGAAGGGTGGAATACAACGGATATCTCGTCTTATAATATAAATGTGGATGAAGATTTTATTGCCTCGTTCAATATGATAGATGCATATGCAGCTCTCGGTTGTGATACTACTGGTAATGGAAGGGCATGGAATTATAATGGTTCAGCTTGGAGCACTTGGACAGGTACTTATTTTATTCGCTCTATTGTTGCATATGGCAGTAGGTATGATACAGTTAGGACCCTGTCTGTGAAAAACGAAGGTAGTGCCAACTTAAATGTATCCAATATTACATCAAGCCAGCCCTGGATTGTGTCAGTGACTCCTACAAGTTTTAATCTTACGCCGGGGAATTCACAAGATATTACTATAACGGTTACTCGTAATGGACTTATAGATAGCACTTATTATGGTTCTCTTAACATTGCTTCTAATGATGTTGACGAAAATCCTTTCATTGAGCCAATTAAATTTGTAGTAATAAGCGTAGCCGTTGAAGAAACAGTAGTAGGGCAAACCTTTAGGTTTGCGACCTATCCTAATCCTGTGAGTTCGGGTGCTTACATTAGATATACTGTATCAAAAACTACAAATGTCTCGCTTATCCTCTATGACATAGCAGGTAGAACTATACGGACACTGGTATCAGGAACTCAGGAACCAGGAAATTATAGAATATCGTGGGATGGCAGAGACGCAAAAGGTAAGCAAATGAGCGCCGGGATTTATTTTTGCACTCTGAAGACAAGTAGGAATAAGGAAATTAAGAAAATAGTGTTCCTTAAATAATATAAGGGGTGTCATCGCGAGCGATATCCTGAAGAAAGCGGGACAATCTTATAACTCTATAGTGCTTGAACAGGCAGCTAACATTAATAATGAAACTGATTGAGAAATCAAAATGAGACAAAGTTGGATACTATTATTAATAATAGGGATGTTATTTTATGTGGGGTATAGTAATTCAAGTGTTTGGACACAAACTGCTTGGTCAGGAGGGGCTTGTCAATCTAACTGGTCCATTCCAAACATGTTTTGGGAAGGGCATAACATTAATATAAGTGTAGAGAGTGAAATATCTTTAATGCCGTTAAGCATTACCTACGATTCACCGGAGGGGAATATTTACTGTATGGGAGTATATGATAATAAACTTTATACTGGTTCATCACCAAGTGGTATAGTGTATGTGTATGATGGCTCCGGCTGGAATATTTCTTATGATTCTCCGCAAAAGTATGTAAATTCGTTGCGCGAATATAATGGCAAGCTTTACGCAGCTACTCGTGAGAGTGGCAAAGTTTATGTATATGATGGTGTGAGTTGGTCGCTCTCGTTTGATGGCGCAGGTGAAAACGAAGTTCTTTGTTTAGAAGTTTATAATAACAAGTTATATGCCGGAACATACTCAAATGGTAGAGTTTATGTATATGATGGGAGTAGCTGGTTACTTTCATATGATTCACCTGCTAACCAAATATTATACTTAAAAGTGTATAATAGCAAATTATATGCGAGCTCAGGTAATAATCCAGGAAGAGTCTATGTGTATGATGGAAGTAGCTGGACCCTCTCCAATGAGTTCACGGGAACACAATGTGTCTATTGCTTAGAGGTTTATAATGGAAAACTATATGCTGGTTCAGAAACAGGTGGAAGAATTTATGTTTATGATGAAAGTAGTTGGATCCTCGCTCATGATTCTAATGAAGACAGGATAAGGTCTTTTTGTGTATATAATGGAAAACTCTATGTCGGTGGCTATCCAAATGGAATAATTTATGCTTATGACGGCACTACTTGGGGTGTCCATTATGATTTAGACCAAGGGTATGTTCGTGCGATGTGTGTGTATCAAAACAAATTATTCGTTGGAACCGGTCCAAATGGAATAATTTATATTTATGATGCCTTTAATAGTCCTAATTATGCAACTTCGGGGTATCTTATATCTTCATCTTATGATTGTGGAGCAGGAGTTAATTTTGGAAAAATATCATGGAATCCAACTAATCAGCCATCTCAATGCGGAACCAATCCATTAAAATTTCAGATAGCCACTAATTTGGATAATTCAACATGGAATTTTCTTGGTCCAGATGGAACATCAGGCACCTACTATACTCAAGCATCTGGAGAAAATATTTGGTCCGGACATAATGGAAAAAGATATATCCGATATAAAGTATTTTTTAATACTGCTAATACTGAATATACTCCAACTTTGTCTGATATAACCATAACATATGGTAGTGGGACTTATTATGTCCGAACCGATGGAAATGATACAAATACCGGGTTTGGACCATCCACTACAGAGGCGTGGCAGACTATCCAAAAAGCTGCAAACACTATGGTGGCAGGTAATAGAGTATATGTTGCCCCGGGAACATACAATGAGCGGGTAGGCATAAATACAGGAGGTAGTTCAGGAAATCAAATACAATATGTTGCCGACCCCGATGCATCTGAGTTTGCAGGTTCTACGCCTTCCGTTATTCCTGGGGCTGTAAGAGTAGATGGTCAAAATACAAGAGATGCAGCGTTTGGTAGTGTTTACTGTGGATATATTACTATTGATGGATTCACTATGAAAAGAACTATGTATGGGGCAATTACATCAGGATGGACAGGAACAGGATGGATTATTACTAACAATACTATAGATAGCTGTG
>JACQXS010000071.1 GCA_016208615.1 Candidatus Stahliibacteriota bacterium
TATTTATGATATTAGTGGAAGGTTAGAAAAGGTGATGGTTAATAGGTATCATTGTCCCGGCTCTTATACCATACATTGGCAACAGAAAAATAATGGAGTATATTTCTGTAAAATGAAGGTGAATGGAGTTAAAAAGATAAAAAAGTTCACCATCATAAAGTAGCATTGGGTTAATAAAATGGCAATGAGTGATGGGAATACAGATAAGCTATGTAAGGTTATAGGATTTTAAGAGATGCAGAACTTATTGCTAAATTTAGTCAGCATTTTTTGTGTCTCAACGACAGATGCAAAAATTGCTTCTGTTCCTCCGCAGTATTTAATCATTACTGCTGATGTGTTTTATGATGCCATTCTACCATTGGCAGAATGGAAAACTAAAAAGGGAGTACCAGCCAAAGTAGTGAAATTATCTACAATTTCTAATCCTATTCATCCATATCAAACTCCTGATAGTATTTACAATTATATTCATTCTTACTTTGGGCAAAGTGACCCTCCTCCGGAATATTTACTTCTTGTAGGTGATGCAGAATTTATGCCCGCATATGGGTATGGAGGAACAACTGGTGCACCTTGTGACCACATGTATTCATTACATACAGGAAATGACCATTTATCAGATATTCTAATTGCCCGCCTTCCAGCCCAGACAGTTAATGATTGTATTACTATGGTGCAAAAATTACTTGAATATGAATGTAATCCCCCAATGAGTGTTCCTGAAAGCTATAGAAAAGCAACAAGTTTTAGTATGGGATGGTGGGTAACATTACAAGGAAATATAAATAAATGTCTCAGAGATTTAGGATATGCTCAGATAGATAGTTTAGGTGATGCTACTCGTGATACAATGATATCAAATAGAATTAATGATGGACGGAGTATCTTTTATTATTTGGGACATGCAGGCCCTTGTGGTTTTAATATATCTGGATTTGATTGTGCAGATGCCCGTGCTTTAACTAATCGCAAAATTCTTTGCCCAGTTGTACTTGTATCTAATGCATGTCATACTGCTTATTTCAAATATGATTGTTTAGGTGAGGCATTTTTGAGACAAGAAAATGGGGCAATTGGTTATTGGGGCGCTATTACTCGCAGCGATTTTGGACCAGCAGGTGATACTTGTACTATTGCGTTTTATTATGGATTAAAACAAGGAATTTACAATTTCCAAAAACTATGCAACTTTGGTAAATCTTATATGTGTAAGTATTTTGACCCCAATACTGATGGGATTACCCAAAAAACAATGTATAGTTTAACTACACTTGGCGACCCTGAACTCCCTATTTGGACAGATATACCTTGCACTCTTTTTGTAACACATACTGGGTTTGCTCCTCTGGGTAGCAGCAATTTTAAGGTAACGGTGAAAAATAATACTACACCTTTAGAGAATGCGTTAGTATGCGTAATGAAAGGTAGCGAAGTTTATGTAAGTGGCTATACCACTGCGGCGGGTGAAATTATACTTGCTATTACTCCTGCTACTATGGGCAATCTTACAATAACTGTTACGGCACACAATTTCTTGCCCTATATTGGCTATGCTCTTGTAGGTGGAAGTGGTGTAAGTTATATTAAGGATAGTTTAAGCGACCCAGCTCCGGAAGGCAATAATAATGGGGACTTAAATCCGGGTGAGCAAGTTAATTTGTTTGTTACGGTTAAAAATTATTCACAGGAACAAGTTACTAATGCAACAGCCGAGCTTATTATTCATAATCCTTTGATAACGATGATAACAGGAACACAAGGTTTAGGTGATATTCCTGCTAATGTCGAAGTAACTAATAGTCTGCCTTTTAAGTTTAAGTTGTCCGAAAGTGCATTGGATGGGCAGGTTTTAAGTTGTAGCTTAAAGGTTACTTCTGGGATATCGGGCTGGTATTCAGAGTTTGAAATTCCTATAGTTGGAGTACCTTCTATAAATGTAATTCCACCTCAACTTTCATTCTTTTATCATATAGGGACTAAAGATAAGGGGACAACAATAAAAGATACTATTCTGTATGATGATAACAGTGCTTCCAGTAGTTCTCAGGCATTTACTTCTACTAAATATTATGGCGTTAAATTCACACCAACAGCTAATTGTAGCGTGAAAGCAGGGCAGATATATCTTAGAAAGCAATACTCTGATATTGTAGAGCTTCGTCTTTATGCAGATTCTAATGGTGTGCCGGGACGAAGGATTGATAAAATCGATATTACTGTGGATAATACTCCTAAATGGTATTACAAAACATTTACTACTCCACTTGTTACGGATAAAGATTTTTGGTTAGTTGCATTTACTAATAGTATTCGTTGTTATGGTGACCCTGCTGGAACAGGTAGGAGTTATCAATCAAGCGATAGTATTACTTGGGCACCTGTAAGTCCGAGTGCTGATTTATTTATTCGGGCAGAGGTGGACTATTTTACAACTAATACTGATTCAGGGCTGATAGGGGTTAAAAATATCGGCACAGGTATGCTTAATGTGAATAGTATTACGCTAAAACAAAGTTCAACATGGATAACAGATTTACAGCCCCTGAATATGAATGTAAATATAGGTGATTCGGATGCTATATGTGTGAAGATAGATACTACGGGTATTTCAACAGATATTGCCTATTGGGATACAGTGCTAATCTCTTCAAA
>JACQXS010000072.1 GCA_016208615.1 Candidatus Stahliibacteriota bacterium
ACTAATTTGCACGGACCTTTGTATCTATTGAATCTCCGCTCCGAGTGTAAATAAACTTTACTATTCTCTTTATACTTATCTTTGTATCTTATATCTACGGGAATATTGGAGCTAAATTACTCGTTATTGTGTGATTTTTGGGTCTATTTAGTAATAATTAGTTTTTGTGTACATATAAAAGCGAGGGTCAGAGGTGGGAAGTTAAACCTCCTGATGTCGAACCTCATTATTCATCATTTTGACCTCTTATTACTACTTTACCTTATACTTTTTTCTTACCCAATATACCGTATAAGGCACCGAAAGCTGTTTCACCTGTTCTGATAATTTCCAATTTATTCTGAGAGCATAGAACTTGCAATTCATTTCTCGTGAATGGCAGTTCCTGAATTCCTATCCGACGATTGAATTTACTAATATATTTAAAGGCGGGTGAAAAAACAGGCACCCAAATCATAACTAATCCACCCGTGCGGCACAGGTCGCTATGCTTTTTTATCACTTCAAATCGCTCATTATCATAAAAGTGTTCTATCAAGCCCGTGCTATGAACAAAATCATAACTCTTATCAGGATGAAAGCTCAAAATATCGGCTTGCTTTTCTATTAGGGGACAAGGATAAGAATTTGTAGATACACGAGCAAAAGCTTTATCACTAAAATCAAGCAAAGTAACTGACCCTGCCTTACGAGTATTAGCAAGATAAAGACTATTACTGCCTGTTCCACTACCTAATTCAAGTATATCCTTACTTTCAAGTGAAATAGAGTCTAATAGTTTATCAATTGGCTTAAAATAGAGTTGATGACGAACTAAATTTTCCATTACCTTATAGCAGGGAAGGTGAAGATGGAAGGAAGTTAGGTATCTTATCTGCTAACTCCCATTGCTTTATAGAACGCAGGTCGTTCCTTATCTCAATCAGCAATTCAATATACTTGTCAGCCTCCATCAGAGTATGTTTTGAATAAAGAGTAAGCCCAAGAATTTCACTGCCCAATTTATCATAAAGCTGGTAAGCAGCAGTAATTGTTTGTTTGCTTACTTGCGTCTCTTTATCCAAATAAGCATTAAGTTCGCGAGATAGGTCAAACAATACTCCAATGGCAAGTGGGGTATTGAAATCATCATCCATTGCTTCCATAAACTTTTGCTTATATTCATCAAGGAGTTTATTTATTTTAAGGGTACCGGTCTCTTTATTGTCATTCTGAGCGTAGCGAAGAATCTCACTTAGTCTTTCAAAAGTAGTCTGCAATTTACGCATCCCTTCACCTGCTCCTTGAATTGCTGCATCACTAAAATCAACCGGTGAACGATAATGGGTAGTCAGGATAAAAAACCGTATCTGTTCAGGTGAGTATTTGTTTAAAGCATCCCTTATGATGGTAAAATTACCAAGTGATTTGCTCATCTTCACTCCATTCACAAGAATCATATTGTTATGCACCCAATACCTAACAAATTGCTTTCCTGTTGCGGCTTCTGATTGAGCAATTTCACACTCATGATGAGGGAACATATTTTCCATCCCGCCGCCGTGAATATCCAATGTTTCGCCCAGATATTTCATTGCCATCGCAGAACATTCAATATGCCAGCCCGGGTACCCTTTTCCCCACGGTGAATTCCACTGCATAATATGTTCAGGTGTCGCCTTTACCCATAGCACAAAATCAGCTGGATGCTGTTTTTCATCTCGTATTTCAACTCTTGCCCCGGCTACCTGGTCTTCTATTTTACGCCCCGATAACTTACCGTAGGATGGAAATTTAGTAATATCAAAATATACTGACCCATTGATTTTGTATGCATAGCCTTTTTGTAAAAGTAATTCTATAAGCTCAATTTGCTCCAAGATATGAGCTGTGGCACGCGGTGAGATATTAGGAGCTAAAACATTCAAAGCATCCATATCCTCAAAGTATCTGCGAATATAGTTTTCTACAAGCTCCATAGGGTCAAGTTTTTCACGCTTTGCACCCATAAGAATTCTATCTTCCCCAGTATCAAGCAAATGCCCCACATCTGTTAGATTTTGAACATATTTAACCCGGTAGCCAAGATATATAAGATATCTAACTATAATATCAAATGAAATATAACTCTTAGCATGCCCAAGATGAGCATCTGAATAAACTGTGGGTCCGCAGACATACATCCTTACCTCACCCTGATGTAAAGGTATAAATTCTTCCTTCCGCCGAGTTAGTGTATTATAAATTTTTAATGCCATAAGATTAAAAATCTAATAGAGCTCATTTAGAAGTTTGAATATAACCTGACAACCTATATTAGCATCGTTGCCTAAAATTTCGTGTTGTTGTTCAGATTCAACTTTAGGATGAATATAGTTTCTATAATCTCTTACCCCCTGAACCATTTTCGCTGTTGGTTCTTCGAGTATTTCAAGTTTCTCACATACACCTATTAGCTCATTTAATGTATATTCTTCTAAACAAGTTTTGTTCTTTTTATCTGGATATCTTTGCTTATAAGCCTGTTCTCTCTTTGACTTTTGTCGTTCCTGTAGTTTTTCAATCAGCAATCCTTCTATTATCCCTCCACATAGTATTACACAAGGTTTCCAAAGTTTATGAATGAGACATACAATTGCTATTTCTATGTCTCTTTTTAATATATTTCTCACCTTCTTGTTTGTGACTTTTTTTAATTTTTGAGAAACCCTATACTTTGTATAACCAAATGAACCTTTTAAAAACGAGATATATTTTGTTTGTAACTTGTCTTCAACGGAAATATTGCTCTCCAATTTTCTTTTCCCTTTTTCTATTTCTATAGTTCTTTTCGCGTCGTCTAAAAAATTTATTTTGACTTTATCTATTACCCTTTGAACAGCAATTGCTGTCGATACTCCTATTTTTTCAGCAGTAGTAAGTAATTCCCGATTGACCTTACTACACTCACCTTTAATTATATTTGTTACTCTTTTATAAATCTGGTCTGCAACAACCTCATCAATTTTTCCTCTTATAACTTGAAATTCTATTTCCAATCTCTTTTTATAAATTTGCTCTATCATTTGTATATCAAGTTTTTTAGGTTCACTTAAGGCAAGACTAGACTGTAACATTCCTCTTGACGCCAAATTTTCTATTATTAGCTTTCTTTTTTCTGCAAAGCCTTTTTTTATCTTATCTTTCTCTTGAATAAATATATTCTCTATTAATCCAATATCGTACTTCTTTTTGGCATTTGGGCTTTGGATTTTATTTGACATTTGGATTTTGGAATTTGGCATTTTTACTCCCTATATCTTTCCTATAATACATTTTGTCAAAATGAATTTTGCTTACCTCATTGTAAGTGATGTCTATAGAGTCTTTTAAGGTTTTGCCTATTCCTGTAACTCCCAATACTCTACCTCCTGATGTAATTATTTTATCCTTCTCTTTTTTTGTTCCTGCATGAAATACCGTTGCCTCTTGCACTTTTTCAAGCCCTGTTATTTCTTTGCCCTTTTCATACTTATCGGGATAGCCATCTGATGCTAAAACTACACAAGTTGCATAACCTGGGTGCCATTTTAGGGATACTGATTTTAAATTTCCTTCAATTACGGCAAGGATTGGCTCTATTAAATCACTTTCCAGCAACTTTATTACCGGCTGTGTCTCTGGGTCGCCAAACCGACAATTAAATTCAAGCACCTTTAGTCCATCAGAAGTTATTATAAGTCCTGCATATAACACACCTTTATAGACTATGCCCTCTTTTCTTATCCCCCAAACGCAAGGTGCAAATATATTTTCAATAACTTTACCAACTTCTGCGGAAGTCAATACTGCGGGTGTATAAGCTCCCATACCACCAGTATTTGGTCCTTTATCTTTGTCAAGTAGCTTTTTATGGTCTTGGCAGGGAAGTAAGGGTATAAAATCCTTACCATCTGTAAAGGCAATAACAGATACTTCCTCACCTCCTAAATATTCTTCTATTATTATCCTGTTTCCTGAATCGCCAAATATCCTTTCGGTCATTATTTTATTTAGTACCTCAATTGCGTCGCTTATATTTTTTATTATAAATACCCCTTTACCTGCGGCAAGCCCACTTGCCTTGATAACAATTGGATAAGTTGCTCTATCTATAAAAGTTGTAGCGCTTTCTAATGTGGTGAATACATTGAAATCAGCAGTAGGGATGCCCACTTTTCTTATCAATTCTTTGGCATATGATTTATCAGATTCTATAGTTGCCGCCTCTTTAGTAGGGCCAAATCCCTTATTCTTGGGTAGTTCATTTATCAATCCTTCTGCAAGAAGTATTTCGGGTCCTACTATCACCAAATCCACATTATTAGCAAATTTAATAATCCCACCCATATCTGATATAGGTACACATTCTGCAAGTTCTTTCATTCCGCCATTCCCGGGTAAGGCATAGATTTTATCTACAAGAGTAGATTGAGCAAGTTTCCAGACAATCGCATGCTCCCTGCCCCCACTACCTACAACTAAAACTTTCATATTTGAATTTTATATTAGTTCGGCAGGTTGTCAAGATTTTTCAAGTTTAATAAATTATCTTGACTTTATTAGACTTGGGAATAAAATGTTCTCACTTTTTGAAATCCAAATACTACTAACTAAAATGCATAGGATTAAAAAATATATAATTGATAGTTACTCTAAGTTTTGGTTGACTCAAGTATTAGAATATGGGTATTCAGATTACCATAAAGCCGTTATTTCTATTATAGACACAAAAGAGGAAGGAATAGTTCATAAGAGCCAAAAGATATTAGAGTGTTGCATTGGTACAGGATATCCAATAGCAATAGAATTAGCTAAACGAGGTTATGAACTATATGGAGTAGATATAGCACCTGCTTTAATTAGAAAATGCAAAGAGAATACAGAAAATGATAAGCTTAATATTAAATGCGTAGTCGGGGATGCAGAATCACTGCCGTATAAAAATAGTGCCTTCAATCTTACTTATTGTCTGCAATCTACATGGTATTTCACGGATATTGGTAAAGCAATTGAAGAATTATTTAGAGTTACAAATTCAGGTGGTAAAATTATATTTGATATTCAAAACCTATGGAACTATAAGTTACTGAAAAGGTATTTAAGAAGACGAGTATTTTATTTATTAAAGGTAGCGAAGCGTAAGGCAACCAATCGTTCA
>JACQXS010000079.1 GCA_016208615.1 Candidatus Stahliibacteriota bacterium
CACTTTGTCCCTTTCCCGAAGCCTTGACCTGTAATATAGACATATCCTGCCTTATCCACGGCAATAGCATAACTGCAATCACGGAAATCACCTGACGCATTGTATGTTTTTACCCAACTTTGCTCGGCTCCCGCAAATACTATTGCTGGAACTACAAACATAACACAGAACAGCTTATAGTAACTCATTCTTCCTCCTTTTAATTTTAATTTTTACCCTCTTTTAACTATTTTATTTACTTTCTAATGCTTGTCAAGAAAAAATTATTTGACAACTTTAATTAAATTTGATATTTAATTCTTGATTTTTGATTTTCTTAGTCAAGGAGGGAGTATGGATTTTAGATTTACACAAGAAGTAGAAATGTTAAGGACAATGGTTAAGGGGTTTGCGGATAAAGAAATACGACCCCGCATAGAGGAGATGGAAAAAGAGGAACGCATCCCGCAAGATATTATAAAAAAGATGGCAGACCTTGGCTTCTTTGGTGCGCTTATTCCTGATGAATATGGAGGCAGTGGAATGGGTGAGGTTGGCTATTGTGTTTTGATAGAAGAGATTGCGAGGGCGTACTATTCGGCGAGTACGGTCATAGGTGGGCATGAGAGTTTAGCTTGTAGTGCTATTCTTATAAATGGCACAGCAGAGCAGTGTAAAAAGTGGCTCCCTTCTGCGGCAAGTGGGAAAATTATTGGCTCTTTTGCCTTAACTGAACCTAATGCTGGGAGTGACCCATCAGGTATAGAAACGACCGCCGTAAAAGATGGTAGCGAATGGATAATCAATGGTCATAAAATCTTTGCTACAAACGGAGATATAGCCAATTTTGTTATAGTATTTACATTGACAGATAAGGATAAAAAATCTAAAGGTGGGATAACTGCTTTTATAGTAGAGGCAGATAGAGAAGGTTTCAAGGCCACTAAGATGCACGGTAAAATGGGCATACGGGCAAGTCATACAGCGGAAATTGTATTAGAAGAGGTAAGGGTCCCTGAATCTAATATGCTTGGTGCCATCGGTAGTGGATATAGTCTGGCGATGAAGGTGCTTAATTCTGCAAGAATAGGTATAGCGGCTGGGTGTGTAGGGATAGCAAAAGAGGCATTAGATTTAGCTATAAAATATGCAATGGAGCGGAAGCAATTTGGACAACCGATTATTAAATTCCAGTCCATTAGCAATATGTTGGCTGAAATGGCAGTTGATATAGCTACTATGGAAGCCATAACCTATAAATCTGCATGGATGTGTGACCAAAAAATACCTTACGAAAGAGAATCAGCTATTGCTAAACTATATGCCTCAGAAGCAGTAGATAGAGTTGTAGATAAAGCAATGCAAATCTATGGTGGCTACGGCTATATGGCAGATTATCCGATAGAAAGATTATACAGGGATGCAAGAATTAACAAAATATGGGAAGGCACTAACGAGATACAAAAACTTGTCATTACACACGATTTGAAAGAAAAAGGAAAGTATTAAAGTAAAAGATAAGATTGCTTCATTCAAAAGATTCCAGGAATCAGTCGCTTAGTCGAGGCACAGTAGTTGACATACTTGTCACCGAAAGTATCAATGAGTACTTTCTCTTCAATATGAATCCTATAAAGAAAAGCTGAACATATTGGGATGAAGATTATGAGCATACTCAGATAATTAGCAAAAAATAGTCCAAGTCCAAGGAATGACAATAAACTACCCGCATACGCCGGATGGCGAACAAAGCGATAAATACCTTCTCTAACTAAGTGATGATTTTTCGTGATAGAAATATCTACTGTGAATTGATGTTTCAGAGAGAATATAGCAATCCAACGGATAAGTAAGCCATAGATAATGAGAATAATACCGGCAATCGGAAATATTGGAGATTCATTGCCAAAATATCCGATACGCTGAAATCCGATAAGAACGCCAACTGGAACGGAGACAAAAATAGTTATCCACAGCACACGAAGAGAAGATTTATCAAATCGCGTATCCGTTGGCTGAGAGTGTTTTGTTTGGGCTAAAATAATTTCCGCCCCTAACCAAAAGACTGCGACGATAATAATACCAACATTCATAAAATATAAAATTAGAATTTTAGTTTTGTTTGGTTGGGGTTGTATTTCTTCTTATGAGATTCAATATAATAAATGAAATCCTTGAGAAAGATTCTTTTCCAGTGTGTACCAATCAACTCATATGGGACTTTTCTTACATCTATTCTAATTAAGTTTTCTCTTGTCCTCTTTTTAGGGTCTGTAAAAGAAATACCTCTGGTAATACTAAGTTTTTCAAATAACTTTTTAAAAGTAGGTAATAATGGAATTGCATCTTTTGGGATACTAATTCCCATTCTCAGTGTTTGATATTCGATTCTCTTTCCGATTGTTTTATAAATACCGTCACTAACGGATATTCTGCTTCGCAAATCACAATAACCACGCAAAAAAGCTATGATAAGATTCTTGTCATTTGATTCAGAAATTACTTTTGGTATGAAGGTTTGCACTTTTTTACCATCTATTTTAAGATTCATATCGCTCAGTTCTTGCATTATTCGACTTTTACTATCAAACTTTAATTGTAAAGTAAAATGGTATCCTCCTAAATGATTGATTTGAAACTTACAACTTTTAGATAATCTATCCGTTAATGCAGATAATCGTTCATAAATACGCTCAACATCTTTCCTGTGAGCATCAAATTGAGAAATTTTGTAATGACTGATATCCGGATTAAAATAAAAACCTTCGTTTTCGGTTCCCTTATTGGCTACCTGTCTGTAAAGGTCTATAACGATGGTATTATTTTTTGTATCAAGTTGACTATTCCCACTCATCAAGCCCAGCAAATATGCAAAATCAGGATTGATAAGCTCTTTTAATGATGATATTGCATAATTTATTTCATCATCTAAAACACTTCTTACTTTTTCAAGAATTTTATTCTTTTTATTTTCTTCTTTCTGGGCTGTAATATGTATTTTTTCGTATTTTTCAAGAATGCGACTCTGGGTTAGAATGTCTATTGAGTATTCTAAATTCCATAACCATAAAAAGTATTTTCTTATTTCTGAGAAAAATTCATCTCTCTTGCCGGCAATATAAATATTACATTCAATGTTTCTTTGTAATCCTCCTAATGTAAAGTTAGATGAACCCACTATAGCACTATATTCATTTTCATTGAAAAAAAGATATATTTTAGGATGAAAAATTCCTGCAATCTGTGACTTTTCTGTTCTTTTTCTAATAAAAACTTTACATTCTGAATCACCCGGAATTGTTGCGAATTCTTCTATAACTGCCTTGTCCGTAATAAATCTTTCAATATCAAATAAGACTCTTATTTCTCCATCATTTCTTAGAAAAATGCTCAAAGTGTTCTTTGAGTAAAATAAAGGCATTATGACTTGCGTAAGCAACACCTAAATTTGCACTTTTTGCCCATTTGAGACATTGTATAATAGTTGCAACTAAATGCTTGTCACCTGATTCTAATATAGAAACTTTCATTTTTTGAAAATTAAAATAAATTCGTGGACTTTATTTATTCTGAAAACATATGGATAACCCAATGGTCTTAAATTGTTATATTCCTGTCGTCTATCCCATATAATAATATCGTCAAGTTGAAAACCAATATTCTCCATAAATTTTATTGTATCCATATGGAAAGGATAAAATTTATTTTTCTTCCTAATATCCATCAAGATTACACAACAATAGCCACCTTCTTTTGTAACTTCATATACCTGTTTAAAAATGTTCTTTAATTCATTTAAGAAATCGACATACTTTTTTATATTACCGAGATTACTTTCTAAATCACCATAATTTCTTATACTTTTGTAATCTGCAGTTCTTTTTTCGTTCAGGATATTCCAATAAGGAGGTGAAGTAATTGTAAGTTGGACACTTTTTTCTTTAATGAAATTTTTAAGTTGCCTTGCATCACCACTAATCATTTTTGGGATATGATTTGATTGTTCAAACATATTTAAACTGGATGATACATTTCTATATTTTTCAATGTATTCGGGTGATAGTTCTATACCAATACTATGTCTTTTCATTTCTTTTGCTGAGAAAAGGGTTGAGCCAACGCCGGCAAAAGGGTCAAAAATAGTATCATTTTCCGAGCTAAAACATTCTATTAGCCGTTTAGGGAGCATAGACGGGAACATAGCAGGGTGCTTTAAGGCGATTTCTCCATTAGTTTTACGAATGTCTGACCAGATTGAAATAGAATATTGCAACCACTTTTTCCCATCTAACCCTATTCTCTTTTTTGACATATACTTTATTATACATTATTAAAACTTTTTGTCAAGCTTTTTTATTTTTTATTACTATATCTTTATTGCGGGGCTTCAATCTCCTGTATCTTATATATGGATTTCAAAAAATAAAAATAAAGAGGCTTATTGCAAGCTTCTACAAGCAAATAGCCTCTAATTTATACAAAGTTTTAACAAAAGGGTATCTGAACTTTATTCCCTCTTATGTCCCGTTTATTCTAAAACGAATATCTGTTTCTTTCTGCACATATCTTTTAGTATTTTGGGCCAAACGGTAACGCTAACTTCACCAAGGTGTGCCTTTTTAAGTAAAGACATATAGGTACGGGATTGACCAATTCCACCACCAATACTAAGAGGAAGCTCATTATTTACAATTCCCTGATGGTATGGGGTTTTGAGGAAATCAAGCTGATTAGTCATTTCAAGTTGTTGGCGTAAAGTTTTAGCATTCACTCGTATGCCCATAGATGTAAGTTCGTGTCGTCTTTTTGTCACAGGATTCCACACAAGAATATCACCATTGATACCATGCATTTGTTTGCCAGAATCAGACATAGTCTCTGTCACCCAGTCATCGTAATCTGCGGCTCTCATCTCATGAGGATACCCATCTTTAAGTGTCCAACCTACTCCAATAATAAAAATTGCGGGATATTTCTGCAAAATAGCGGTCTCTCGTTGCTTACGCGGTAAATCAGGATACATATCAAGAATCTCCTCAGCATGCAAAAAGGTGAGTTCATTAGGTAAATCAGGGTATTTATTGGTCTTTAATTGTGGGAATAATTCCTGAGCATGAATCTCTGCTCCTTTAAGCACTTTCCATATTTTCTGTACTACTTGTTTTAGGAAATCCAGATTACGGTGCTCTTCTGTAATCGTTAATTCCCAATCCCATTGGTCAACATATGAGCTGTGGTCGTGGTCAAGGAAATAATCTTTGCGTACAGCATGCATATCAGTACAAATGCCTTCCCCTATCTGGCAATCAAATTGCTTCAGGGCTATTCGTTTCCATTTAGTTGCTGCCTGCACTACTTGGGCATCTATGGGATTTTTGTTATAGTCATTGTTAATATGAAATTGGATAGGAGTACGCGAGCCGTCACGGTCAAGTAAATCATTTACCCCACTATTTACATCTACTATCAAAGGCACGCTTACCATCATCAAATTTAACTCCTTACAAAGGTTTGCCTCTATGTAGTTTTTTACCGCAAATAGAGCTTTTTGCGTCTCCTTAGGGGTAAGCAAAGACCTATAATCTTGCGGTAATATTTTCTCTAACTCTGCATAGTCCCCAATACCGGGGCCTGCCAAATCCATCTTCTTATCTGACATTAAATCCTCCTTGTTAGAGGGCATTATATCAACAAAAGTGTCAATGTCAAGAGGAAATTATATTTTTTGTTGTATTTTGCATAACAATGATATAAATAGAAATTATAGAAATTAAGTAGAAATTGATAGGTCAATGAAAAATAAAATCTGGGGTATAGGAATTTTTATGATAGTAGTTATTCTAATTGCTATTCTGCTATTTAGAGAAAAAGAGTACACGGCGACACGCTTTATGATGGATAGTGTTTGTGATATAAAAGTAGTGGCACGGCTTAAGCCCACTCATGCTATTACAGAAGCTTTTAAGGTAATGCAGAAAATAGATAGTTTAGCCAGTTTTAGTGGTAATGGTGATATTGCACGAATAAATAGAGGCGAAAATATCAAGCCCTCTACGGAAGTAATGGAAATGATAGAAGCAGCAATGCAAATAAGCAAAATGACTGATGGGGCCTTTGATATAACTATCCGACCCGCAATGGAATTGTGGGGTGATTTTAAAGACAGCCAAAATATACCTACTGACGAAGAGATAAAAAAAGTATTGCCCTTGATAGGATATGAAAAAGTAGCCATAATTGATGGTAGGGTAAAGTTTCAAGCCCCGGGAATGAAGATTGATTTATCCGGTATTGCACAAGGATATGCAGTTGATAGGGCAGTGGAGAAACTAAAATCTATGGGAATTAAGAAAGGGCTGGTGAATTTGAGTGGCGATATTGGGGTATTTGGAGATAGGGTATGGAAGATTGGCATTAAAGACCCAAGAGGGCAGGGAATTACAAAAGTCTTGAAGCTCAAAAATCAATCCGTAGAAACTTCAGGGGATTATGAAAGATATTTTATAGTTAATGGAGTAAGGTATCATCATATCTTAAATCCCAAAACCTGCTTCCCAGTTGGAGCGGAGTCCCGCCCTTGGCGGAATAAACTCCAATCCCGACTTGTTGACAAATCCCGTTTTGGCGGGGGCGGGACACCTGAATGTATTTCCGTAACTGTAATAGCAGATAGAACAATAATAGCCGATGCATTAGCTACAGGAGTATTCGTGCTCGGTCCAGTAAAAGGTAAAGCACTATTAGATAGTCTGCGACTACAAGGAATAATAGTGAGCGAAGTCCCGAGTTATCGGGACGAAGCGAACAAAGTCAAAGACAGTTGCGAGTAGGTGCGAGCAACGGGTTAAGAAAGAAAAATCAAAATGACAAATATGTAAAATGTACAAGTTCAATGACAAAGTACAACGGTATGATTTTATTTGAGATTCCCAAAACGGAACGGGTCGGGAAGACTCATCGCTACTTGCCTTTTATATCTGGGGATGATAACAAGTCAACAAAATAATTAGTAGTCCGTCTATATCTTGACGTTTTCAAAATGATCATCTATATTTTTCTTTAACTTGTTACTTTTAAAAAAATAAGAGTGCATATATTTGATATTTTCTTTTTTCTCTTTTAAAATCATTTCTTTTATAAGTTTGACCGCTTCTGGATATAACTCAATTATTTTTCCCTGTGAAGCACGTTCTATTTTTATGTTTTTTGATAATGCTAATTTTTTTAGCAAATATAAAATATAATATGAAGCATAAAGAATAAAATTTTTCTCCTCTATTTCTTTCTCATCTCCTAATGTAGATATTTTTTCTTCCTCTTTGATTTTTTCCTTTTCTATTTTCTCATATAAGTTATACGCTAATAAAACTTTTTCAGCTGTCAAATCAGCATTAAAAATTGTTTCAAAATTATCCTCAAATATAGATTTTTTCTTGTTTTTTGCATCTCCAGGCATATTGTTATAGAATGTCAGAAGTATCTGGCCTATCTTTTCAGAATCTAATCTTTTATTCTTGGGTTTATCTTTATAATAATTTTTCTTCCGTTCGTAATAGTATCCATACGCTTCTAACTCTTTTCCTAATTTCTTTTGAATAAAATCATTGGCTCTTATATCTCTGTTTTTAACTGGATTTTGACTATTTGTAAATTCAGCAATTCTTTGTGAGATTTCGTCTCCTGTAATTTCATAAATTCTAACTAAAATATTAATATCCTTTACTCTTTCTTTATTTTCTAAATAGGCATCATGTAATGCGTTAATAGTTTGCCCACCATTAACTATTTGAAAATTAGTCAATTTAACAATAGGAGCCCTTCTGTTTTCATAAGAAAACTTATCACAAGTTATAGTAATTCCGTTATTAAAGTAGAAAAATTTATAATTATCTTCTTTTAATGCAGTTTCTTTTATAGCTTTATTTATACGACTCCTATATTGCAAGAAAATCCTAATATTATCATTGAAAATGTCTTCTATTATACTATTACTTTTAAACTCATTGGTGACTAATTTTAAAAATTCTTCTGCTTCAACATTAGCTATGAGACCTCTTATGTCGCCATCTATTTTTGAAAAATAATTGTTATCAATTGCTGTTATCTGTCCGTCTATTTTTTTTCTTCCTTTACTCGTTAAAAAATTAACAAAATCATTCATATTATAATACTTTATGGTAAAATTAGTGTATTTCCCAATTTCTCTTTTAAAACGACCTTCTTCTGATATCGTCAGGTTGTATTCAAAATTAGAACAAAGATACACAGTAAATTCTGGATTTTGTGTTTCAAATATTCTCCATATATTTTTTATTTGTTCATATAAAAGAGGATTTACTTCTTTTTCTAATTGTGAATCTTTATCTAAAATCTGCCCGATTATATTAGTAATTTTGTCAATCTCGTTAGATGGAAAATTTTTCTTTATTCCATCATACTCATATGCATATTTACAATTAAAAATATGAATTTTAGCTATTGAAGAATTTTCATCAATATATATGGCGTCAATACCTCGGTCCGCACCTTTATCAGTTATTGATTCTTCTATCTCGTCCTGCTGTAAATTCAATATCATGTCCAGACAAAAATAAATAAACGCTTTGGAAGGCTTTACCAAATCGTAATCTTTTTGAAATTGAGAAACGTAAGTCTTAATTAACGAAAAATCTTGTAATGTGGCCATTTTATTCCTCCATTAATATCATAACTTTCTAATAATTTATCTATTCTAAACTGGAAGTCAAGTAAAAATATTTGTTCAGGGTAAAACAGGGTGTATGGCAACACGCTCCTATAAAACAACGAATTGAGATTGTTTCGCTTTCTTCGACAAGTTCAGGACAAATCGCTCGCAATAACAAATAGGGCAGGATATATCCTGCCCCTACAAATATTTCGTATTTGCCAGGACTTTTATTGGGATGGGTTTTATGGGTGGTCGTGGTAAAGGGTAGTTAATTTCGCTTATTTTTTTCCCTGTTTCTTTGGCTATAAGTTGTGCGATAAGACGAGAACAGGTCCTTCCTTGACAATGACCCATTCCCGCTCTGCCGAAGCGTTTTATTTCATCCAGAGTAGTGTAACCTTCGCGGATAAGGGCTATAATTTCTTCTTCTGCTATGTCTTCGCAGCGGCATATAATTTTCATAATTAGATAGTTATTTTGTCTTTTATAAGTTGTAGTTTCTTTTTTCCTATGCCCCATACTTTTATGATGTCATCTGTTGTTTTAAACCCATTATTTCTTTCCCGATAATCTATTATTCGTTTAGCTAATGCCGGACCTATGCCTGGTAATGCAATAAGCTCTTGCTCTTGCGCAGTATTGATATTTATTTTTTCTATTTGTTGTGTAGGTTGTGTTTGTTGTGCCAGTTTATCACTTGTTTCCTGAATTAACTGTTCAAGGAGGTTCGACCTCAAAGTATCTATTGGTTCGCATTCTTCTGAGTTCTGCCATTTATTGTCAACCCCGCTTGCAGCGGGATTTTCAACTAATATTTTAAGTTCTGGTGCAAAGTATGGGGTTTTGGATTTGTAAATATAAACTGCAATCCCAACTAATAGTGTGGCTATTAAAAATAGAATTACTCCTCTTTCTTGTGGTGTGAACCATTTACTCATTTAATAAAGTTCAAATGTCAAAACTCAAAGTTCAAATAAACTCCAAAATCCAAAAGTTAAAACCCAAATACGATGCCACAAAATCACTAAAGCACTAAATTACACAAAAAAGTCAAACCCTGCTTTCTTCAGGATTTCCAATACTATAATGTGGAATGAGAGTATTTGTTAATTCTTTTTCCTGCTCTGTAATCGTTGAATTTACAATCTTAATTCCCATATTTTTGATTACCTTTTTTATAGAAATTAGAATCTCTTCTATTTCAATTTTTCTGCCTAAAATTTCACTTAATCCTATTTGATTCCAGTTTGGAATTGGGGGTTGTCCCGCTTTTTTCGGGATCCCGCTGTGGCGGGAGGATTTGGAGTTTATCATTAGACTTCCTTGTTGCAGGATTACACCATTTTGCCTTTTTTGTGCAGAGCCGAGTACTTTTTTACCCTGCACCTGCAATTCGTATCGTGAGACTGAACTGAAACATCCTGGGTTTTTAGCGGTTTGCGGTTTGCGGTTAGCGGTTTGCGGGTTTCGGTTTATCCTGATAAGTTGTGCTTCCACTCCCAATGAGTTAAGAGCATCAATAAATAATAGACTTATCTTTTTATATCCTTCTAATGGATTACCGGATAAAAATGGATGATTAACTTCTATAACTAATGAATAGGTGATATCCCCGTCATGCAGTATTGCCCTACCACCTGTAATTCTTCTCACTACATTAATTCCGTTGTATAATTCCATATTTTCAACCTTTTGAAATCTGCCTATAGTAATCGCTGGTGGCGAAAATGTATAAAATCTCAATATCGGCAATTCACTAATAATTCGGTTAGCGGTATTCGGTTTTCGGTTAGCGGTGTGAAGTAAAAGTAAAGCTTCATCTACTGCCATATTATAGGAAGCATTAGCTGGTGGAGACTCAATTAGTCTAATGGTCTGATAGTCTGATGGTCTGAGGTTCATTTGACTAAGTGTAGCCAGTCGTGGAGTAAAAAGTATATTCTACCGATTAATAGCGATAATCTTGCCATAACTGTATATCCAAATGATGCCCCGAAAGCGACCATAATCAATGATATTCCTATGCGGATAGGCAATCGGATGGCTCCCTTATGTTCTTTTGAGAAGTAAAAATATAATGTAGCGGTAAGTGTGCCTACAATTAAAACAAGATTATTAATGCTCTCCATCCAATTTCCCATTACAATAAGAGGCACAAAAGTAGCTTTTATTTGAGGTAATACAAATCCGTGTACCCCAGTTACAATTCCTATCCCCGAGCCTAATCCAATAGTAAATGCAATTGCCCATCTTGATATCCATCCTATACGCGGCACTACCCTTAAAAGCATAATTATCCCTAATAAAGAAGGGATAATCAATATCCATTTGTCAAATCCTACGGATGTTCTAAACTTATCTATAAGCATAGGCTTGACATCAAAGAAATAAACATAGATAAACATATAGGCAGCGGACGAGCCAATATATATATGCTCGGCTAACTTATAGAATGGGTTGTCTTTATATAGGAATGAAAATATGCATAATGTGAGAAATGCGGCTATCCAAATCCCTATAATATACATCATCTTTTTTTGCGTAAAAACAAATAGCCGATATTACCTATGATGATAAATAATATAATCGCAATGTGTGTTACGGACTGTGCTGTCATTCCCGCAATCCCCCCCCCTTTATGCTTAATCAAGGTTTCGTATTCAGCTGCCCCTTTTAATCCACCAATTATCCCTTCAATTTGCTTTGCCTGAAGATATGGATAAAAATCAGGTGCCACAACAGCAGTAGAGCCGAGTACTATTTTTTGTCCAAATCGTGCATTGGCAATTTGGACCCAAACATCGCCAGTTGCGCCGGCCTCAATCCCAACTAATAGTGCTATATCATTGGAATTATGTACATTAGTCATCATTGGCAAAGAATCAAGTAGCGTACCAGCATAATCAGAAGTAAAAAAATCCCGTATCTCTCTGCCTATTCCTATTATCACTGCTGCCACACCGGGTCGGTAGCCCAGATTCACATAATCTTTACCATAACTTTTATTATATTCACGCGCACAAGAGACAAGAGCATCTTGTCCTAACGGAAAACCCAATGGCCAATTGCATATCATTATCACTTTCTGATTACACTTAAAAGCATGACGAAGCATGGCAAGAAGCATAGGTTGGAGTTCAGGTTGAGCAGATGGGTCATAATCAATAGAAAATAAAATAGACGAGCCCGGAGGTAATTTAGCCATAGTATCATATGCTTGTTGAACAGGTGGGCTTACTCGGACAGGCATAATCTTTTGAGTTAGCAATGGTACTATAATACAAAGTGCAATAACAATATAGATATATTGTCTTTTTATATTAGCCATAACCTTATTTCAAATATGAACGCTCTATACCAAGTATAATACGCAATGAGGTAACTATCATCCCCAACGCTATGCCAATTAATATTCCCCGTTTAGCCGCCATCTGAGGAATTTCCATAATCCAATCCGCTATCACGGGAAACTTATGCCAAATCACATCTCCTATTGGAACTCTACCAATCATAACTAATGCCCCTGCTATAAGTAATAAAGTAGCTTCAAATGTTCTTGCCCTAAATGCTCTATAAGCAGCAGAAGCTATAAAAAAGGCAAGCAAAGAAAACATAGTGGCAGATAAAGGAACAAAAATACTGTTGTAATACCACATAAACGGGGCATCTATCTTATACAAATCACCATACTTAATGCCGGAATATAGACCTACCCAAAGAGTAGCCAACATAGATAAAATAAGTATAAGCGAATACCCGTATCCTGATTTATGACTTATTATTTTTCTTGTATGAATATGAACTAAAGATACTATGCCCAGCACCATTGTGAACCCGTTAATAATTGCATACCAAATAAGAAAAGTGGATTGAATGTCACCAACAGGGTCATGGGGAATCCAAAACCCTAATATAATAAGAAATCCTGTAATAAATGTTATGACTAACGGAACTCGTGTTCTCATACCATAGTGAACCAATCAATAAATTTTTCTGCCACCCCTCTAAGTAAGCCAAACTGACTAATAGTTGCCAGTAATATACCTATACCCATTACTATCATAATAATCAACTTAGAGTAATCCTCACCCTTGATACTGCCAAGCATTACAGGTTCGCGAGAAAGGTAACTGGAGGCGGCAAACATTTCTTCTCCAATAAGCGTATAATCACAAGAAGCGACAAAGAATGGGAGTTGTGTTATGGCTGGTGTACCTGATATTTGTATTGCTCCTACGCTTGCACCGGTTTCTGAAATGATAAGTGCCTCAGCATAAAAAGTGCCTTGTAAAAATATAGCACCCGGCTTATCTCTCACTATAATACCATCTACACCTGCAGCATAACCAAATTGGTCAGAAGTGAGGAAAAATATCTTTGACTCATCGTATGTATCGGGACGGCCCGCCTCTAAATGTGCCTGCTTCACCGTTTCCTGGCACGCTGCCATGACAATGGGGTCGTAGCAAGGAACAATAAGTGGAGTGTTGTGCATAGCCGCACGCTTCGCTACCCTACTTAATATTGACAAACTGGCAATCGTGGCAATATCTCCCATAATGGAAAGTCCCATAACATAAAGAATGGGCTTGCCCATCTCAGTAGACCTGCCCACGGCATCATCCACAGCTTCAAGACCTGCAATACGACGAATAAATAGGGGCTTTCCTTTCTTGGCTTCCATTATATACCAGAGAGCTAAACCACAAAGTATAATACTTAACACAAGTGCATTCCAACGCTTATGATGAAACCATTGAGCCGAACTATGAACAGGACCGAATACAGCAGATTCACTACTATCTGTGCCTGCTACTGCCCTTATCTTATACCAATAAGATTTACCATTTTTTACATCAGTATCGTCAAATCTATTTGAATGGGGCAGAGGAGTAGCAATTACAGAGTAATCCACATTATTCTCAGACCGTAACACCTCATAACACGAAACTATTGAATCATCAGCAGACAATTCCCATTCAATATAAACTGCACCCCCCTTGTCATTGGGAGTATCAAAAACCTTAACATTATGTGATGGAGAAAGATGGAAAAGAAAAATCAATACAAACATACTTTATTATTGCTTATCCGATTTACTCATTTTTTACCTTCTACTTCTTGTAATTCTTTGTTTAATAATTCTTTAACTGTTATTGGAATAATCTCTATTTCACCCTCTTTATCTAATCTTTTTATTTCTTGTATTGCGTCTTTTGTGAAGCCAAATGAAATAAAATATCCCCTTTTCCTGCCA
>JACQXS010000080.1 GCA_016208615.1 Candidatus Stahliibacteriota bacterium
ATGATTTAGCCGAGTGGAGGAGTGATTTAGCCGAGTGGATATTTAAATATCCGAGCATAATAATTAAAAAAAGGAGGAGAGATGAATAAAAAATATATTCCCGCAAGGGATGCTGAGTTTGAGAATTGGTTTAGGAACTTCAAGACCCATCTACCCGTGATTGGTGCTATAGTAGGGTTACCGGCTACTGTGATTAACAAAGTAGTTACCGGTTACGCTGCTTGGAAGACTGCCTACGATGCCTATCTAACGATGCTAAATCAAATGGAAGGTGCGACGGCGACCAAAAACAATAGACGGGACACGGCTGAGCCAGATATAAGGACGGCGGTCAATTTATTACAGCCCAATCCGGGTGTGTCTGATGAAAATCGCCAGCTACTCGGAATAACTGTCCGGGATACCGAACCCACTCCGATTTCAGAGCAAATAGTAGCGACAGAGCCGCCACCTAAAATAGATGTCCTGTGTATCGCCCCGAAACAGGTAAGAATTGATTGGTATCCGACACAGGTTGGAACTTCTAGCGAGGCGAAGCCGGAAGGTATAGAAGGCGTAGCTATCTGGTGTGCGTCAGGCGGGGTTCCGGCGGATGAGTCAGGGTGGCGTTTTTTAGCCCTTGACACTAATTCACCATATATTCATAATGTAGCAAATAATACAGTGATTACAATGGCTTACAAGGCGTGCTGGTTTGATAGACGGAAGCGAATGGGTCCATTCTGCGACCCAGTAGTGATAGCAGTGACGGCATAAAGCAGGAATAAAAAAATGTGACAAGTGAAAGGAGGTGATAGGATAAGTTTAAAAAAGAAGGACAAGTTTTAATTTTAATGATTTATTGATTAAGAAAGGGGGAAAATAAAATGAACGGTTATCAAGATAATGAACAGAAGAATAGCGTAAGAGCAGGAATTTTGCTGACTCATCCAGATTGTGCGCTTCTTAATATCAAAAAGGAATGCAATGGAAAGTTGCTACCAGATATATACACTCTCTCGCCAGATTATATGAAATTCGGCTTGCATTGCTCAATATTTGAGAAGTTCCAGAATATTGTAAACAAGAATAGCTCTCAAATTACCACTACAGAGTATTCGTCGCCAGAGAGTACCGGCTATATGCAAGTAATATGCAAAATAAACGACATAGGAATTAACGCTGTATATTCTAAAATACTAACCAACAATGGAAATGGTATAGTGAATGGAAATAATATAGCGAGAGGATTACGGAAATTCAGGCTTAATAATCCAGGTGATTACGGTTATGCGCAGGGCTCCGAATATTACGAACTTCTTTTTGGCTCAAAAATTGGTAACCAAATAAGCGAAAACATAGTTACTAATATAATTGAGGAATTTAAGAATACTTTCACTGATGGGGAAGTTCTCAAATATAATATAAAAAAGAAGACTGAGGAGAAGCAAAGACTTTTGGTTCCGATAAGAGACCTGCTTTCGGTAATAGAGGAATACATTCTCAAAAAAGCTAGTGAAACCAATGATTTTGATGAGTTTAGAGATGAAAAAGTTTTACAGATATTCGCTAATGAGATAGGTATAGAGTCTTCCGAAAAACTGGCAGAACAAATTATTTTGCTTAGAGAAAAAGTTATTTTTGACGGCTATAAACTTTATAAGCAGAAGAAGGAGGAATTTAATGGCTTACATAGATAAAATAGCTGTTATACATTCTGGATGTATATTTTCTGATTCTACGAAAGGAGGTAGAGAATTAAGTGCATACCTGACAAGGTTCTTAGATCCAAAGGAAACGTTAGTTTCCGAATCGCTCATTTCCGAAATTTACGCCATAGCGAAACCAGAAGTATATGATCTTCTACTGAGAAATATAAACCAAAATAGGTCGCAATCCATAAAATTTGAACTAGAGTTTGTAGAAGAGATTGGGATTCAAGAATCTGACAATAATATGAGAACTTTGAAACTTTTCAAGGTCAGAGTTAGGATAGGAAATTTAGTACCATCGGTATCAAACCTTGTGAGCAGTTCGTTGATATATGCTCTCTTTGGGGACTATCCCTATCCGATTCAAGAATCTGATAAAGGGTATCTCATTAGCAGACAGTCCTTTCTGGTTAAAAATAAAGAGGAGTCTTGCCAGATATCATTTGAGGATAAAGATACTTATGACACTAAAGTAGATAATTTACGGGATCTTCCAATTTACAATGTGACCTACCCGAATGGTAGGGGTTCCATCTATTCAACAGAGGATGACCCATTTATACAGATATGTGAAGCTGCTGAAGGCAATAAAGTCTACATTCTTAGGAATGGCAAGAAAATACAGCTTATAAGGAGTAGATTTACTAGTATAAGCAACTTGCGACAAGAGGATTACTATGCTATCAATCGTACAAGGACGTTTTTGCAGAAACTTATCATTAATAATTAGAATTCCCTGCTCGGGTAATACCTTATTAATATTTGATATTACAAGGTGAGTGAAGCAGAGATTTGGTGAGCATTCCCTAAATTATGGGTATAATAAGAATAATCTATATTTATACTTCCGACTCGTATTCCTACTCCGGCAGTAACATTTTCGTTTAACCCGGCGCGCAAAAATAACAAATCCATTATAGAATATTCTATTCCCAGTCGGTATAATAGTTTATACTCATACCCCATATCGCACGAGAGGATAAAATCTTTATAATCAATAGCAGTACCGAGCAGGAAATTCATTTGTCTAAAATCTGAGTTTCGGGTTTCCCATTTTATTCGTGTCCCTCCTATATCTTTAATCACAAGTCCCAGCAATATATTTTCTTTATGATAACAAATTCCTATATCCATCCCCCACCCTATTGCTTGTGTATTATAGAGATTACAATTGATATGCTTAATAGTTGCCCCTACTTCTATGTTCTTGTTATACTTATAGGCACAGGATAAGAAGCCCACCAGTTCCATATCTTCAAAAAACCCAATAGGCATAGGCACAAGAGTATCAGGGAACTCGGGAATTGAATCTATTGCGAGCGATGCTATTCCGAGCGAAAACCCCATTCTTTTCACCGGATACCCTATGCCTATAAAATTATATTTATTAAGTTCTGGCAAATAAGCAGACATCGCCGCTACCCATGCATTTTTATTCTTAATCACACCCGCCGGATTCCAACATCCTGCAAATCCATCATCCGCAATTGATGTATAGGCACTGCCTAAGCTCAAAGCCCTACTACCGATACCTAAACTCAATAATTCAGCCCCATACCACCCGGCATATGATAGAGAACAGAAGACAGATGACAGAAGACAGAAGACAGATGACAGAAGACAGATGACAGAAGACAGATGACAGAAGACAGATGACAGAAGACAGAAAATTTCTGATTTCTGTTTTCTGACTTCCGACTTCTGATTTCCGACCTCTGACCTCTGACTTCCGACTTCTGATTTCTGATTTCTGTTCATCTTAATATCGCAAGTTTAAGTAAGCGAGTAATTTTAGTCGCTCCCTTTTTTGCAAACACTTTATAAAAATATACCCCATTAGCGCATATTTTACCATCTACCGTGAGGTCCCAATAGAATTGTGTCTTCTTTTGCGGTATAGGACGAAATGTATGTAATAATCTGCCCGCTATGGTAAAAACGCAAACTTCCACTTCATCAGGCACATCAGTGAATTCAAAATAGAACATAGTTTTCTCACCTCTAACAGGATTTGGATAATTACCCCAAGCATAATTAGTCTCAGGTGCAAAGACCGGCTTAATGTGAAGGGTAATTATTTTCTCACTCCTATTGCTATGAAAATCATATCCTATAAAATGCAAACTATAATCTCCTAATGCAAAAGTCTGCCTCCAAACAAAAGGTAAAGCATAGATGCTCATCTCTTCAGTAGGATAAGAATATAATGAATCAGCAACAGTATCTGCATTACAAATAATTGTAAGTTGACGGTCTATAATATCAATACCACTCACATCTGAAAAAACAGCTTCTACTTTTAGTGGAATAGAGTCTTCTGTGATATAAAATGTATCAATATCTTTAAGATTTATCTTAATTTCGGGAGCTATAGTATCTTTACGCTCAATCAATGAAAATATACCCAATTCATTTGTCTCTGCAATAGTATCTGCATTGACAAATAACCATCTCTCATATCCAGGACACCATTTATAGATTGAAGTATTTGGATAAATAGGTAATATTCTTATTTCCATTGGCTGATTTATTATGGCGTCCTTTACTCTAAATCTACTAAAATACCCAGCAAGAGTATCTTTTAGTTCCAGTACCGTAGGCACAGAAGTAGCCGTTATCCTACACCTGAACCGACTATCTAAACTACTCACCCATCCATCAGTCCCAAGCGATGGAGTTACATTAAATAAGGATACGGAGACATTACAAATTAGAGAATTATCTAACTCTTCACTCAGTGACCACTTCATAGATACAGTAGCATATTCTTTGCCAGATAAAGCAAGTGTGTCCTTACCAATTAAAATAGTATCAGAAAGCGAGTCTATAGCATAAACTACAACCTCAAATGAATCGGTATGCTCTTCACCATCATTAATTATTTCTGCATTTAACATCACCTCTTCCAAACCATCTAAATAAGGAGTTGAACGAACTCTTAATTGTGGTAATGTCAGCACTTTATAGGAAGAATTATACTCATATAGTTCGCCGTTCCAATTTTTAACCTCTATTTTATATGATACATTAGTGCCAGGTGGATAAGCAGGGATGGCGCTTTTTGTTAAAAACAAGCCACCCGTATCTAAATCCATCTCTATTATACTCCACGGTGGAGGATTTATACCCCATCTGCATCTAACCCAATCTACTCCTGCCCTGTCAAACACTTTTGCCCTTATATACACAGAATCTTTACTCGTTACCTTATCCGGGATAAGATAAGGATGTATATTAGGCCTTATGATTGAAAATTCTTGCCTCCCTATAAATTCAGTCGTATCACATCTTACATAACACATAATCTTGCTATTGCCTTCTATAACCGTATCCGGTAAGCGAAATCCCGTAGTAAAACTACCGTTACTCACCGTAGCATTAAGTTTCTTAAATTGTATTGTATCAGATAGATAGACTGTGATAACAGCTTCTCCATCAAATAAAGTTGGCAATTCGCCTGTAATTGTTGCACTATCCCCAGCAACCAAAGCACATGGCATAAGATTTAATTTTATACCTGATTGTGGAGTATAGATTAAAGTACTTGCATCACCCATCAATATCTGTTGTAATATAGTTTTAGGATTCCTTCTTTCTTCAAAACATTTTAGTATCCCTTCTAAGACAAGACTACCAGGCGTATTAACAGGATTACCCTGTAAAGCTGAAACTACTCCTTCTATTATGCCTTTATCTTCGGTATACATACTGCCGGATGGTCCCCAGTAAGATATACTGCCGCCAGGGGATTTGATAAATAGTTCGCCAACATATTCTTCTCCACACCTATCAAATAAGCCATTTTGACACCCCAGAACCGCTATAAATGGTAATCTGCTTACATTCATAAGACTTGGAATTGCATCTTTCCATAATAAACCACCTGCCCAATTAGACGGTCCAGAATGCCCGATATAAGATAAGAATAAAGCACCTGTGTTAATCTTATCTATTAACTCTGTCTGACCTCCTTGATAAGGGTAATAAAGTTTTTTAACTTCAAACTCCTGCGGGACATATGTTTTTACAATATTCTCTGTCATAGCAATAGTGCTTTCTGCACAGACCATACTGGTAAAGATTAAATTCTTACGCCACTCTCCAAATAAACGCATATCCTCATAATTGCGGAGCTTGGCAAAGCATCTATTAAACTCAATTACATTTTTTACGGGCAAACGAGAAATAAAAACATCAGGAATAGGGTCAGTCCCACTAATACAGGCATATAAATTATCAGAAGGTATGCTAACCATATATTGCTCATACATTTCGTAGGAAGGCACTATATCTTCATTAAATCCTAATATATCACGATGGTCATAACTCGCATCTCCAAGCAATAACACATATACCGGGGGAAGCGACCAAACCTCATAAGCATATTGCAAAAAATCACGAATATCAGAGGGGTCAGCAATACCAAAGTTAAATTCATCATAAATAGATTGCACCTTGACTACCTTACAAGTAAAGCCCTTCGTTTCTTTCCAATTGGCAAAAGTCAGCCCACAATCATAAAGTTCACTATTTGTAATAATTAGATAATCTGCACGATTAGTAGAGACAAGTAAATCAGAATCTATCTTCCTTATAGCCAAAGGAGTAAGAATATCATCCTGTGCCACATAAAAAGTGCTCTCTTTAGGAGTATCTTCAAAAGTATAACTATAATTATAAAGAGAATCACTATATTCAATTTTACCATCGCATATCACCGATGTGCCTATTTTCCACACTCTTATACCGGGATTGGCAAAACCATTTATTTTGAACTTGCATGCCTCTAATTGAGGTTGAACCCCACCGGGAGAGGCGAATTTTAGGCTACCACCCTGCGCCTCATACTTCCTATCATAGAGAAGCTCAACAAAATTAAGATATAGACTACCTACGCTCGGGATTAATTTTAGAGTATTTGAACTACGGAGCATTGTTTGGGAGAAAAAAGTAGAAAAAATAACAGGACCAATAGAATAACTTGCTGTACCTATTAGATTATCATTCAAATAGATTTCACAATTACCCGGTCCTCCTAAAGCACGAAATGCTATTTTTAGACTACAACTACCCGAAGAAGCAGGCAACGGAACATCTAAATCAAAACTATGCTCAGAACTAAATTCAGACCAAAACCATGGGTCAAGCGTATCAGGAAAGGATTGAAAAAGCTGATATATACTATCAAACTCAAAATGTAAAAGAGAGTGAAAATTATCAGGAATTGAAGCATTCTTTGGAGGACAACTTTCTTTAACTAATCTTGCACCACTCAACCCACCAAACGATACCCAATAAACATTTGTGTCTGAATAAAGATTTAAATAGCTAAATTTACCTTCATTACGCGTAGCATAAAATTCAAACCAATCATCAGAGTCAAAACGACCATCCTCCTCTCCCTTGACTACTATGGGGAGTTCAAACCCGCAATGCAGAACCTTTATTGTTTTAGGATCTATAGTTGTAACTTCCGGCGCTACTTGACTTAGAGATGCATAATCCACGCGATAGATACCTTCCTCTCTAACAAGTATCTTATATTTGGGCATTCCAGACAGTTGAATTTCATTTTCAGCCGGAGGCTGATCCGCCTCTGGCGGAGAATTTTGAGCTTTGACATTTGAAATTTCTTGCCCTCGCTCCCTTACCCAATACTTGGCAACATCATAATTTACAACATACCGACTTAATATGTTTTCAAATGGCGTGTCTTCTGGCAATCCCAAACTACCCTTCACAGATTCCCAACTAACCTCCAACTTCTGACTTCTGACCTCTGACTTCTGACCTTTGGGGCTTATCCGGGCGATTCTATGCCTTCTTAACCAAATAAAATCTACCACCTCTCCCCCACTACAATTAACTATACCAGAGGGCGGTACACCTACAAGAACAAAAGATGGGCTTTCTGGGGAAACTTCAACTATGCAACTACGGGAAGTTGAAGATAAAACCTTCCACTGTCCTCTATCTTCTGTCTTCTGTCCTCTGTCCTCTGTCTTCTGTCCTCTATCTTCTGTAATATCAGATGACAGAGACATTAATAGAGCAATAAAAAATATCATTTTAATAAAATAACTTTCTTAACTATTTTTTCATCTCCAACAGAAGATTTTACAGATGCAATGTCGTTGAAAACGACAAAATAAATACCCGAATTTAGTCTCCTGCCCTGACTATCACAACCATCCCAAGCTATATTAGGGATTGGGGATTGGGGGTTGGGGATTAGAAAATTTCTTACTAATCTACCTGCTAAATCATAAATCTGAAGTTGTAACTCTTTAACTCCTAAACTCTTTAACTCTATAACTGTCTGTTGAGTAAAGGGATTAGGAGAAACTATTAAAGTAGATGGAGTATTAGCATTCTGCTTGGAAGACACACATTCCTTAAAATAGACTTTGGATGGCAGAACACGAGTATCCCAAAATAATAAATATAAATTACCATTAGCGCTGGCGCAGATACTTGGATTTGCTGAAACCCCAGGACTATTAGTTAATCTTATATCTTCGCCACCTATGGTTTTATAGTAGATTTCCCAATCTCCTGACCTTGAATCAGACCAACTTAAATGAATATCCGTACCGCAACTCGTAATTGAGGGACTTATCGCATCACCCGGTGAATCTACAAGTAGAGTAGGAACAGTAAAGTAAGAGTTTTGCTTATATGTAGTATAAAAAAGTTGAAACCCATCATCACTATCCTCCTGCCAAACAATATTGGGTACACCAAGAGAATCTACACATAAACTGGGAAAAATAGAAGCATTAGAAGAATTAGTCACCCTTATATCATCTGACCACTCATGACCATTGAATTTTTTGAAATAAAGCTCAAAGTTGCCATCCCGTAAATCAACCCAAACAACATAGAGACTATTATCAAAAGCAGATATACAAGGATATGCAGCATAAACATTACTATTTGAAAGCACTGTATCACCAGAAAGAGTAGACCCAAATAAATTCATATAATGAATTTCATAACCCTTCTCATACACTATATGTACCACACCTTGCTTATCACAAGCTAATGAGGGAGCATAACTACATTGGGTACCCCAAGAAATACTTATCACACTATCCTCCCAATTGCCATTTATAAAACAACGAAGCACTATAGCACTATATTCCCTGCCACTCTCCCAAACTGCATAAAGATTATCTTGAAAAGTGGCCAGTGAAGGATGTCCCACAAGGATATAAGAAGAAGGGGATACTTGTTGAGGAAGAGTCCAATTAGTTCCACTATAATAGGCAGACCAAAGAGAATAATCATCACTATACTGATGCCACTTATACCAAATAGCATGAACATCTCCATTATCCATACAAACTATATTATGCTGATTAGAATAGGAAGTATAACCTTCTGAAATAACACTATCAGCAGACCAATTACCTAAAATACAAAATAATAGAAAAGTCATCTCTTTATATTACACATCTCAAATACTAAAATGTCAAATATTATTTGAACTTAGACTTTTAGACTTCCTGCCTCTGCTATCTCAACCAATACACCATTAGTTGAAGAAGGATGCAAAAAAGCAACTTTATTACCCAATGCACCGGCACGAGGTGACTTGTCTATTAATTTTATACCCTTACTCTTCAAAGTCAATAAAATTTTTTCTATACCCTTGACCTCAAAACAAATATGATGCAATCCTTCACCTCGCTTAGATAAAAAACGTGCCACTGAACTATCAGAGGTAAGAGACTCTAAAAGCTCTATCTTTACACCATTGAAAACTTCAAGCACTGCTACACGAACTCCCTGAGACTCTACTTCAACTATACCTTCTAACTTGAAACCCAAAATATCACACCAAACCTTAATCGCCTCTTCTATACTCTTCACCGCTATACCTATATGCTCAACCTTCATATTCAACCTATTTCCCATTTTTGTGTAACTTAGTGTCTTCGTGTCTTAGTGGCATCGTATTTAGGTTTTAAACTTTATTTGAACTTTGGATTTTGATATTTGAGTTTTAATACTTGATATTCTTACCTTGTCAACTATTTTTACTCACTAAATTAATCCAATTAAATGATGGGAAAAAGTAGAACAAAATTGTTGACTTGGAAATGAAAGGCAGTATTATTATAGAAAATGAAATTCATTTACTCTAATAAATGCACAGCATATTGTAGCCCAGGACACCCGGAAAGCCCTGAGAGAGTAAAAATAATTTATGACTTCTTAAAATTAAAAGGTGCGGAATTCGTTGAACCCTTACCTTGTAGCAAACAGGATATTTTATTAGCCCATACCCCTGACTTGCTACACAATGTAAGGGAGGGACAATTTATTGACCCTGATACTCCTGCCCTGGCTAATATCTATGAGTATGCAAGATTAGCCACAGGCGGTGCCATACTTGCATCTGAAGTATTAGGATTTTCTATAATGCGACCACCGGGCCATCATGCAGGTAAAAACTATCTCGGTGGCTTCTGTTATTTTAAAAGCGGGCCTCTATACTTGATATTGATTGTCATCACGGAAATGGGACTGAGAATATATTTAAGGGCGACGAGCAAGTTTTATATGTCTCTCTACATAGATATGGATTCTTTTACCCAGGCACAGGTGAAAAATCACACGATAATATTAAAAATTATCCCTTAGACTATGGAATAACAGAAATAGAGTATATGGCGACTTTGAACTCCGCAATAAGCGAGATAAAGAAATTTAACCCCTCTATACTTGGAGTATCAGTTGGATTTGATACCTATAAACTTGACCCGGTCGGCGGATTGTGACTGGAAATAGAAAGCTATGCTAAAATAGGTGAATTAATTAAAAGTCTTAATTTACCAACCTTCTATGTCCTTGAAGGCGGCTATAGCCCTGATATTGCCAAATGCTTAGGAGAGTTAATCGGCTTGTAAAAAGCATAAAGTGATTTTATTTTTATTGACTTTCTTGGATATAGGTCTTAATTAAAATAGTAGTGATGAGGTTTATCCTCGACTAAAACTAAATAAAATGCAGTTTAAGAAAATATGAATTTTCAAGAGATTATAATGCAGTTGAATAAGTATTGGGCGAAACGCGGCTGCTTAATCGGTCAGCCATATCAAGGAGAAGTAGGGGCAGGCACTTTTAATCCATTAACTTTTTTTAGAGTACTGGGCAAAAGCCAATGGAAAGTAGGATATGTTGAATTTTCACGCCGCCCAAAAGATGGTCGGTATGGTGAAAATCCGTTTAGATTAGAGGGTCACCATCAATATCAAGTTATTCTAAAACCGCCACCCAATGATGTGCAAGATATCTATCTTAAAAGCCTTGCCGCACTTGGAATTGACATACAAAAACACGATGTCAGATTTGTAGAAGATGATTGGGAATCTGAGGCTCTTGATGCCCGTGGAATGGGATGGGAAGTTTGGCTAGATGGGATGGAAATAACACAATTTACTTATTTCCAAGTAATGGGAGGCATAGAGCTTGACCCAATATCGGTTGAGCTTACATACGGATTGGGCAGAATAGCCATGTTTATTCAAAATAAGGACTCAATGTTTGATTTAGAATGGGGAGGCGGAGTAAGTTACGGCGACTTGTATAAACTTATAGAATATGAAGCATCTAAATATAATTTCGAATTAGCCGACGCAAAACTTGAGAAACTCGCCACCCTTGCCGCTAATTTATGGATTAAAAAAGAAGCAGACTAATACTCACTTAGCAACTAAAATATAATACAATTTCAGACATTTTTCATATCAGTATAGTATAGTTTAGCAAATAAAAATTGCAAGATTTATGCAAGAAAGATATAGTATAAAATAAAAGCACCAATAAAAGATGGATAAAATAAAAAACTTGACTATAAGAAAAGTTTAACTATTATATCTATGTTAAATGGAGGTGAAAGATGTATAAATATCTAATTGGAGTATGCGTAATGTGTATAGGTTTGGGAGTAGCAGATGGAGCAGGGAGATGGAGCAGAACGGGTAATGTAAATACAGATAGACAAGGATATGCCGGTGCCTTACTTACCGATGGCAGGGTAATGGTAGTAGGTGGACTTACTGAACCTGAATGTGGTACATATGAACTTTTTGACCCCGCCACCGGGACTTGGAAGTTAGGAAATTTACCATCAGATACAAGTGGATGGAATCATCCTAATCTTATACTTTTACCTAATGGTACAGCTTTTTATATTTCTACAAATGAATGGTACACTGGACAGTTTAATCCAGTTACAGAAACATGGTCTCCCACAGCACTTTTTGATGCTTGGTCATCTCGTACTTGTATTACTCTACTTAATAACGGTAAGGTATTGGCTATTGACTATGACTATTTTAACAAGTGTGCCGTTTATGATTGGACTTCTGGTGGAATTCAAATAGTAGGCTCTACCCAATATAGGCATACAAATGGAGGGGTAGAAGTAATACTACCCTCCGGTGAAGTATTAGCTATTGGCGGGTCACAAAACCAGTATTCTACGGAATTGTATAACCCTACTACTCAGTTATGGTACCCACGAAGTAATATGCAAATAGACCGCCAACAGTTTGTGGGTGTATTACTGCCACCGCCATGGAGCGAAGTGCTTGCTGCCGGGAGTTGGAGTGATGTGCCACAAACTGAATTATTTAACCCTACTGCAAATACTTGGACTTTTACTAATGGTGGACTTAATGAGCCGAAGCGTGGTGTATGTGCTATGGCTTTATTGCCTAATGGCAAACCTTTAATAATGGGCGGATATATGTGGTTAGAGACCTGCGAACTATATGACCCTGTTAGTAAGACATGGAGTTATACTGATACAATGGATACGGCAAGAAGCCACTTTGGCACAGTAATATTGCAAACAGGTAAGGTAATGGCTATTAGTGGTTCACTTGATGGAGGAGTACAGTATGAAACTCCAACTTGTGAAATTTATGACCCATCAACCGGTTATTTTGAAGCAAAGGGAAATTTAATCACTGCGAGAAGTGCACATACTACTACGCCACTTCCTATAATCCATACAGTTAATTGTTCTACCACTGTACTTATAGTTGGAGGTGAAAATTCTACCGGCGCACTTAGGACTTGTGAATTGTATAACTATTCCACTGCCCAGACAGCGGCAACGGGTAATCTCAATACAGCACGCTCACATCATATTGCACAGTTACTTGCAACAGGTAAAGTATTTGTAGCAGGTGGCAAAAATGTAGGAGCAGCCATAAATTCTTGTGAACTATTTGATATACCGACAGAAAACTGGGCATCCATTGCACCTATGGCACAGGCACGATTTGACCATACGGCAACTTTATTAAAAGATGGCAGAGTACTCATAACCGGAGGCGAGGCAAGTAGTAATTCACTTAATACTTGTGAAGTCTATAACCCAGCATCAGGATGGACTACTACTAATCCTATGTCGCAGGCAAGGGCAAGACAAGTAGCAACTCTTTTATTAGATGGAAGAATACTTGTTACCGGAGGTCAGAGTGGCAGTGTAACTAATACTTGTGAATTATGGAACCCTACGGGTGGAAATTGGACACCTGCTAATCCATTAACTACGGGTAGGTATCACCACACTGCGGTACTATTACAATCAGGAAAAGTACTGGTCATAGGCGGAAGAGATGGTAGTGGAAATGCAATATCAAGTTGTGAAATATATGACCCAGCAACAGGATTATGGAGCAATGGACCATCATTAAATTATGCCCGTTATTGCCATAATGCTGTACTACTATATTCTGGGATGATACTTGTAACGGGGGGACGAACGGGAAGTGCTGATTTATCTATGTGGGAAGTATATGACCCAGCAACTAATAAATGGAAAGATGAAGGTTCTCCTACTGTCAGTAGGCATTACTATACATTAACAATGGTGCCAGGTCTTCACCCATATGTACTTATCATAGGGGGTAAAAATGTTGCCTCCACATATTTTGCTTCTATTGAAAGATATGATGTTGGACTTGGGTACCAAAGGGATTGGCAATCAAGAATTAGTAATTATCCCTCAGTAACTCCTATATCTCCATCTATGAACATACAAGGACAGCTATTTAGAGGTGTATCCGAGGCAGATGGAGGTAATCAATGTCATATGGCTTCAAATGACCATCCTATTATTTCGGTCGTCCGCATCGGCGGTGGAAATTGGCAAGGCAATGGCGGAGGTGAAATAATGTACACACCAAGTAGCACAAATTGGGATGCTTCACATACAATTGTAACAAATCCAGAAACACCACAGGGGTATTTTAGACTATGGGCGATAGTGAATGGAATACCTACAAAATGGTATGAGGTGTGCGTAGATGTTGAAGAAAACACAAATGATGTAAGGCAAACAATTATGTTTGCTGTGATACCCAACCCAGCTATTGGTGGTAAAATAATGTTCAAGTCGATAGGGAAAGACGCAAACTTTGCAAAAACAAAAATTGAAATCTATGATTGTACAGGTAGGGTAGTACGGACAATTAACAATAATACCAACAAAGAGATTGAAGTTAAAAATCTAAAATCAGGCATTTACTTCTACCGTATTGAGAGTAATACTTTTACTCATAAGGGTAAATTTATAGTCATTGACTAACTTTCTATCAGCACAGAAAGAGCTTTTAATACTCAAAATTCTTACATAACTTTCCCGATATATTCACATTTACTTGTATTAGAGAAAAAATCCTTGACATATAAATATAGTGGACTTAAAATTATATCATTATATTCTTGATATAATCTAATATTCTGATAATAAAGTGAATATAGGGGCGAGTGGTGGAATGGTATACACGACGGACTTAAAATCCGTCCCCCATACAAACGGGGTTAAGGGTTCGAATCCCTTCTCGCCCACTTACAATAAATTACTTGACTTTTTAGATAGATACTATATGATGCATAATGGAGGATAATTTATGATAGGATTAAGACTTAAAATGTTCCTTTTGGTAGCTATTCTTTTCGGTATTATTTATGCTATTGTTTCTATGATTGCGTATAGTTTAGGAGTAGAGAGTTTTTATTTCTATTTGCTTTTTTCTGTATTCTTAATCTTTATTCAGTATATGATAGGACCAAAGATTGTAGAAATGGTAATGCGGGTGAAATATGTTGATAAAAATGAAATGCCTGAATTACATTCAATGGTTGAAGAATTGGCATCAAAAGCCCATATCCCTACGCCAAAAGTAGGGGTAGCAGAAATCCCTATTCCTAATGCGTTTGCATTCGGTAGGTGGAGAAAAGATGGCAGAGTCTGTGTTACGCGTGGAATATTGAGATTATTAGATAAAGATGAGTTACGCGCCGTATTAGCACATGAGATTACACATCTCAAAAATTATGATGTCTTATTTATTACCTTGCTCTCTGTTATCCCGATAGTCCTTTATAGGATAGGGTGGCATCTGCTTGTTTTTGGCGGCAGAGGGAATAGAAGGGAGGGAGGTGCACCACTTGCTTTGGTGGGACTTGCTGCGTTTATATTTTACTTCATAACTAATTTACTTATTCTATATGCTTCACGGATACGGGAATTTTTTGCCGATGCAGGCGCTGTTAAACTGGGTAGTAGGCCACATATTCTGGCTTCTGCATTGTATAAATTGGTCTATGGAAGTGCACGCACAGATAAAGAAGCTATGCGCGAATATGAGGGATTAAAGGCGTTTTTCTTAAATGACCCATCACGGGCATTGAATGAAATATATGAACTTAAAGAATTAGACCTTGACAGAAGTGGTACCATAGATGAGGCAGAATTAAGTACTTTAAGTCGCAAAGGAGTGAAAGTTAGTTTTGCTGATAAACTTATGGAAATACTATCTACTCATCCCAATATGCTAAAAAGGATAAAACAATTGTCTAAATATGAGAATGCTTCACTTTTATAAAAAGAGGAGGGAAGATGCGTAAGTTATTTTTTATACTTTTTGTATTTGTAGTAGGATGTGCCAAAAACGAGGGTCCGATACAACAGTTTGTGCTTTCAGGCACTGTGCGACTGGATAAAGAAGTAAAGGAAGGGGCAAAGATAAAGCTTGAGATGTGCAAGCATACTAAATGGTATGAAGATGAGATTTGGGAAACCACAACAGATAAATGGGGTAGGTATCAAATTATAGTAAATGTAGAGTGGTTTGGCGAGTATTACAGGGTTAGGGCATCAGCATTTGATAAGTTTGGCACTTTCCATCTTTCAGAGTATCAACATGGAATAGCAAGAGCTACTGTAGATAAAAAGGATATTGCACTTGGCGAAAAACAAGTAGTAGAGGAGAAGAAAAAGTACCGCAGACGCAGATTTTAAGCCCCGACAAATTGCAGGATTGGTCCAAAGTTTAATGGTCAGAAGTTCTACTTTTCTCTCTTTTCATCTTTACTTCTAACTCTCTAAAATTATATTCTTTTTCTGCCATTCTAACCCTAATTTCATGAAGTCCTGCCATCATATCATCTATTTCACCTCTTGAGTTTGTGAATTCTTTAACAATATCTTCTCTAACATCTACTTGATAAAATTTGCTGATATATGCCATACAAACCACCTCCTTAAAGCATTGCAGGTTCAATAATTTCAATTGAATTATATCCAAGCAAAATATTCACTGCGGTTACTTCTCTTTTAGTCTTCAGCTTTACCATATGTTCAAAGTTCCAACTTACCAAGATATCAAGAGAGTTAACTGTTGTTACTGCAATGTGAACTGCATCCTCAATGTGTTTTACCGGAATAATCCCTCTTAAAACATATTCTTCAGATAAAAGTCTAACCTCTTTACTTTCCGTTGAGAGCAGTTCAAAGTTTTTTACTATGTTAAGTAGCTTCTTCCTTTGGTTTTCATCTCCTGTAGCTTTTATCTCCTTTATTACTAAATCTGAGACAAATACTTGATATTCTTTCAGTTTTAACCAAAATTGTCTTGATATTTCTCTACGGTAAAGATTATTTTCATCAAAGTAAGCATTAGGAACAGATGTATCCACATATAATTTAAATTTTCTTATCATTTATTTATATTCTCTCTTTAATTATAATAGTTTAGGTATTCTAAAACAAAAGTCAAGTTTTTTTGTTAATGCATTTCGTAGGGTAAAGTAATATACTTTAAAAAGAAAGCATATAAAGGTTAGAATTCAATTTTTACACCACCAACTATCATTCTTGCCCATTGATATGAAGTCTCTACTTTATTCTCTTTTTCATTCCAGTAATAAAAATATATATTATGTCTATCCAATAGATTTTGCAAATCCAAATACCAGACTATATTCCAACCCTTAAAATAGTGGTGTATATCAAACCTAAAATCTATCCTAAAATAATCAGGATACCGCAAAGCATTAACTTGTGTTTTATTACGGACTTCAAATCCACTCTGTTTAGATGCCGTAGTATCTATGGGCGTATATGGACGCCCTGAAGCATAACGGCATTTTACACCCAATTCTAATAATGGCATAGGCCTATAACCCAGAACCGTATTTATAACATGTGGTGTATCATAACTCCCGTAACGCTCAATCCCATCTAATGCCTTATGCTTTGTCTCGGAATAAGTATAAGCGAGTGTCCCATATACCTTTTCATAATGTCTCGTCACCATATCTTTGAGTTCTTTATTCTCAGGAAATACGGTAAGCCATACATACGATGGGTTTTGATAAAAAATCCCCCACCCGGCATTAAGCGATAGATTAGGAATTAAAACAAAGGAAAGTGAAGTACGCGGACTGAAAGAACTTATTTCTGTGTAATCAAAGTAATGATAATGCACACCAACCGCACCACTAATATTGCCAAATTTGAACTCCGGCTGTAAATAGGCACCCGCTTTATAGGGAGTATCCGAGAAATCCATATCTATGTCAGGAAACCGTTCATCACCTTTGTGATATATTTTATGTCCCAGGGCAACCTGCTTTAGATACACACCCAAAGATATATTCTTAAATATCACATCAGTCCGTAAAGTATTCTCGCTCTCATTAGACTCATTATCATAAAGTCTTGTATCCAAAGTATCCTTGACATACACATCATATAAATCATAGCCCCGAGAAACAATAAGAGTGCTGAAAAGGTCTTTACTCCAAAGAGAGGTAAGTTTAGTACCCAAAGCATAATGAGTTTGGTCCACTTCCACCCCTCCATTACCGTGTTCTTCTTCTTCTCCGGGTGCAAATTCTATATGGTCTATGCCACCTATCCCTAAAATAGACAAACTATGCTTGTCGGAAAGTTTTTGTACCACCTTACATTGGGCATCTGCATAAATAGGCAAAGCAGAGAACCCAATCTGCTCTTTTATCAACTCTAAATAGCTTTTCCTGGCACTTAATAAATAAGAACCCCTAAATAAAGGACCTTCAACAATCAACCCCGCACCAGACATTGAAAGGTCAAAAGTACCTAAAAACTCATCCCTTGTCCCATTCCTTAAATGAATATCTAAGACAGACGAAAGCTTATTCCCATACTTTGCTGAAAATGCACCCGTGTAAAAATCTATATCCCTTATGAATTCAGATTGCACCATTGTAATAGGACCGCCTGTCGCTCCCTGTGTGCCAAAGTGATTAGTGTTAGGAATTTCAATCCCATCGTAAAGGTTTAGATTTTCAGCTGGACTGCCACCTCGCACAACTAAATCATTACGGGCATCAGAGACAAAATTGACACCAGGTAAATTTTGAATCATTCTTGAAACATCACTTGCTGACCCCGGTGAACGGCGAATTTCTTCACGAGATAAATTATGCTTACTGGTAGGGGCAGAGACATCTTTAGCAAAGTATTTAGCTTTGACAGTTATTCCTTTTAATACTATAGGTGCTTCGTTTAAGTTGACTTCTACAAAAGTAGCACGACCCGTTGAAACTACAACATCAGTCTTAACTATGGAAGTATAGCCCAACATAGTGGCTTCAAGTCTATATGTACCAACAGGAACATTAGGAATGATAAAATTACCAAAAGTATCAGTAGCAGCACCCAACTTTGTATCCAGAACTACTATATTAGTACCCACAAGTGGCAAACGGGTATTGACAGCCCTCACATTCCCCTTTATCACACTTGTTAATTCCGCCCAAGCCATAGACTGACAAATAAATATCGGCACAATAAATACTATTACTTTTTTTACCATTCTTTTATCCTCCTTACACTTCTAATTATCATTATTTATTATCTTGTCAAATAAATTTGTGCAAAAAGATGAATATTATAGGGAAATATAGTATTAACGGATAAGTAGGGTCTTCTTAGTTAGGGTATGCTCACCCACTTTAAGCACATAGAAGTAACAACCCGGGGTAGCTTGTTTACTATTAGCATCTTTACCATCCCATATAATTTCGTGATATCCTATATCTTCTTTTGTATTGACTAATTTTTTCACACAATCGCCCGCTATATCATAGACGGATAGGATTACTAACTTGCCCGCATCTTCTGTTATCAAATTGTAAGATATACGGGCAGTAGAAAAAAATGGATTAGGTGTACTTTTCAAAAACCGTATTTCTTTATAATTACTCTTTTCTTCTACACCCAGCGGAGTATTGAAACGGACAAAAAACTCCTGCCGGTCCGGTGACTCGCAATTACATACCCATAAAAAAGTAGCATTATAATTATCGTCTGGGTGGAGTTCATATACTCTTGCATCTTCCGTTGGTGGAGTATAGGTTTGACCATTATAGACTAATTGGCAGGCAGGACTACCGGTTTCCTTTTCATAAAAATCCCATACCATATAACTGGGTTGTCCACCTTGGATTTGACGCTTCATCCGCAAACATATAGGGTGCTGATTAGCAACACAACTATCTATATATTGGTCAAGCTCATGTGCTTGTGCTTGATAGCATAAACTCATAACTCCGCAAACTCCAATAATTAATCGTTTCATCTTTACCTCCCTTTCTATATACTCTATAGCATAAAAATACGCTTTGTCAACTATAATTTCTTGACAGATATGATTTTTAGGATTAAAAGTTATGCAGGAGGTGAAAATGCTAGTATTATTTTTGATAAGTTGGGTTAGCTGGTATGGGATGTATGTTAAGGGCGAAAAGGTAGGATATAGCCAAATTACAATGGAAGAATCATCTACCGGATATAAGGTGTCCGAGCTTACTCATATAAAGTTATCCGTAATGGGGATGGAACGGGTATTAAAATGTGTTGCCCAATACAATGTGACGCAGGAATTTGAACTATCTTCTTTTACATTTGATTTAGAAAGTGAGGCACAAAAAATATTAATGCGCGGCGAAGTGGAGAAGGCACAAAAGTCATTCGGCTGTACACAGGAGAAGCCAAAACTTAAGCTATCAATAAAGACAGGTGGCACAAGTCAAACACAGTCTATTGAGTTGAAGGATAAGCTCTATCCCATAACAATCTTGCCTATGCTGGTGCAAAAATTTGCCACTAATAAGGAAATAGAGATATTTGACCCATCCATCCAATCGGTGAATACTGCCAAATGTAAAATAATAGAGACACAAGGTGATTCTATAAAGATTGAGGTAGAAGTACTCGGTGCTACTTCTACTATGTGGGTAAGTAAGGATGGCACGCTTCTATCCCAGCAACAACCTATGGGTATAGTTGTGCAAAAAGAAACAAAAGAAGAGGCACTAAAAGAAGGCAATGCAGTATCAGAGGTTATGAGTCTTTATGGGATTAAGTCTAATGTTATGATTCCTAATCCTCGTGAGGTGATATTTTTACGCCTACTCGTAAAAGGTGAGTTTATTAAGAGTGAGCGACAGATGAGATTGGGAGATACATTATTAATTCAGACAATTGGTCCAAGAATAGGAAAAGAGATAAAAGAATATCTTGAGCCTACTCCTTTTATCCAGTGCAAAGATGAAAGAATAGTTAAGTTAGCTAATAAGATAGTAGGCAATATTCAGGACCCGTATAAGAAATCAAGAGAGATAGCTAAGTGGGTAGCAGAGAATGTCAAAGATATGCCAACCGTAAGTATTCCGTCTGCATTAGATGTATTGGCAACACTTGAAGGTGATTGTGGTGAACATACTGTTCTTTTTGTCGCTCTCGCACGTGCCTGTGGAATACCGGCACAAATAGTAGTCGGAATAGTATATGTGGGAGATGGGTTTTATTATCATGCGTGGGCTAAAATATGGGCAGGTAAATGG
>JACQXS010000043.1 GCA_016208615.1 Candidatus Stahliibacteriota bacterium
TGAAAATATAACTTTATTCAAACCTAATAGGAAAGAGGTTGAGCGTGCTATGGGAGTGAAATTTGATTTACAACTGGATTCGCAAAATACTAAATCTGTGGTACATAAATTAAGAGAAAGATTGGGATGTAAGCATCTTTTACTTACGCTTGGTGAACAAGGGATGTTGCTTTGTGATAGTGATTCAGAGTCTATAATTCCCACTAATGCACGCGAAATATATGATACTACTGGTGCCGGCGATTCAGTAATTGCAGTAGTAACCATAGCATTAGCCACAGGAGCTATTGCCAAAGATGCCGCTATTATAGGTAATATAGCCGCAGGAATTGAGGTAAGTAAATTTGGGACCATCCCGGTTACACATAATGAGCTATTAACTGCGGTTAAACTTTCTTCACCTGCAAATGAATAAACTATTAATTCATGCTGATATAAGGGAAAAGGCATCAGGAATTATAGATATGCTTAAAAACAATGGGGTTGAGGTTAGACTATCTACTATGGAGATAGGAGATTATCAAGTATCAGAACGTGTTTGTATAGAGCGAAAGACAGCTACTGACTTCGTAGGAGGGATAAAAACGAAGCGCCTATTCAGGCAAATAGTAGAGTTAAGGAAGGCATTTGAGCGTCCGTTATTGCTAATAGAGGGGTATAAATTATATCAAATAAAAGGTGTCTATCCAGCAGGAATAAGAGGAGCTTTGTCAATGATAGCGGTAACTCATAGAATTCCAATTCTATTTACTCAAGATACCGCAGATACAGCTCAATTTATTATCACAATTGCTAAACAAGAGCAGATTGTCCATCCGGAGGACTCATTTTATCCCAAGCCCAAAGTTAAAACCCCAGAAAAGGAGCTTGAACGAATACTTGAGGCATTTCCGGGTATTGGTCCCAAAGTAACACGAGAACTCTTAACCCGATATAAGAGTCTATCAGAAATAATAAATGCTCCTATTGAGGACCTTATTCTTGTCCCTCTAATTGGCAAAAAGAAAGCTTCCAAAATAAAAGAAGTATTAACAAGAGAGTATAAATTATGAGCGATGTTAAAGAACCAAAGTGGACGCATGCGGGTGGAAAGCTAAGAGAACTTGGGGCAGAGAGTTTAACAGATGCTGAGTTGCTTTCAATTCTCATTGGCACAGGAACCAAAGGCAAAACTGCCGAAGATATTGCAAAAGCAATAATTGATAAATTTCAAGGATTCAAAGGGATGGCAAATCAATCATTTGATAAGTTCCTTAAATTCAAAGGCATAGGCGAAGTTAAAATAACCCGCATAGCAGCTGCTTTTGAAATATCTAAAAGAATAGTTAAAAAAGTATTGGAGGGATATGAAAAATCCTAAATTATCATCCCCATTTGAAGACGACAAAACAGAACGGAGTGCTGTTGCTATATTAATGCATTGGATGAGAGAAATAATAGAGAAAGAAAATTTAGATTTAGGCTTCCCTGATGTAGAAACAAAAGGAGCAGATGGAAAATATCCTGACATTGTAATATATAAATCTCAAGTAAGTAGAGATATACTATGTGTAATTGAAGCCAAGAAGCCAGATTTTGATGTCTTTAATGAGAGTGAACTTAAAGAGCCTGCACATAAAAAAGCAGTTCAAAGAAAAGCTCCATATTTTGCTACCTGTAATTTCCAATCCCTTATATGGTTTAATACAGAGAGAGTCACCCGGATGGAACTGGTGGACAGGCACAATCAATATGAGCTTTCAGATATTGTAAATTTGGATGACATTGAAGAGCCAAGATTTAAAAATCCAATTCTAAATGAGCTTACACGCTTTTTAACTGAACTTGTTGAAGTATCGACTGGCAAAAAGCCCGAACCTTTACTTCCAATAGATGAATTACTAATATTTTATTTACATAGGAAAGTCTATCGTCTTGCCAGATATTATACTCCTATAATAAGAGATACTGCACACAAAGATACACAATTTAGACATAACATCGATAAATGGTTTGTAGACCAGCAATGGCAATTCAATCCTCAACAGGATTCTGATTATGAGAAAGTGGCAAGACAAACCACTTATCTTCTTGTAAATAAGATTCTGTTCTATTATGCACTTAAAGCAAAAAGGAGCGAATTACCTTCACTCACTATCCCTGATGATTTAATAAAAGGTAATCACTTACAAAAATTTTTACAAGGATATTTTAACTCTGTGCTTGAAGACATTAACTATGAGACTGTCTTTTCTACTGATTTTATTGACCAATTAGCATTTCCTGACAGTAAAGAGATAGTTGAAGAAATTAAGGAGCTTTTGAAAATAGTTAAAAGGTATAATTTTGCTAATCTTGGCTACGATATTATAGGTAGAATATTTGAGCGTCTTATTCCTACTGATGAACGATATAATTTAGGACAATACTTTACATCAACAGATGTAGTAGATATTATTTTAAGATTTTGCTTGACACACGAAGAAGATAAAGTATTAGACCCATCTTGTGGAACGGGCACTTTTCTTGTAAGGGCATATCAGCATAAAAAAATAATGAACCAAAGATTATCGCATCCTGATATTCTTGAAACTATTTGGGGAAATGATATTGCTAAGTTCCCTGCTACACTTTCTATAATAAACTTGGCACTCCAAGACTTGTCGGTAGATAAAAACTATCCTAACATTATTCAGGAGGACTTTTTCAATCTACTTACAAGTCCTGAAGGGCTTGAACTACCGGAAAAATGGAGAAAAGTGAGAGCTAAAACTTTAGGAATAGAGGAAAGAGAAATAACTTATCCGAGATGGTTTGACTGTATTGTTGGTAATCCACCTTATACAAGGCAAGAGGAGATACCTGAAATTACAGAGACTAAAAATTACAAGGAAAAGCTCATTAAAAGTGCTTTGTATGATATAAATGATAAAAAGATAGCTGATATTTCAAAGCGTGCAGGTATTCATACTTATTTCTTTGCTCATGGATTAAAGTTTTTAAAAGATGGCGGTAGGTTTGGATTTATTGTATCAAACTCATGGCTGGATGTTGATTATGGTAAGGGATTACAAGAATTTTTTCTTAATAACTATAAAATTATTGCCATTATTGAATCTAAAGTAGAACGGTGGTTTGCTGATGCTGATATAAATACTTGCATTGTAATTTTGGAAAAGTGCAGTGATAAAAAAGAGCGTGATAATAATTTAGTTCACTTCGTTTATTTGAAAAAGCCATTGAGTTATTTTATACCACCCGCACAAGATAAATGGGAGGAGCAAATTGATAGATTAAATGAAATAGATAAACTTAAAAAGACTATTTTAGCACATAATGAGTTTTATGAAAATGAAGAGTTAAGAATTTTCCCTAAAAGCCAAAAAGAGCTTTGGGATGAAGGGTTTGCCTCTTCAGGCGAGACGCCTGAAGTACCGGCAATTACTGGTAGAACAGGCGTCCCGCCTGTTCAGTCTTTTACTACTACAAAACGGAAACTCCCTCATTGGCAAAGTCCTGGACAAGTTTATTTCATAACCTTCTCTGCTATGAATGAAATTGAATTTTCTCCAGAGGAAAGGGATATAATTCTAAATAGTTGCCTTTTTGAAAATCGGAAAAAATATATCCTTTATGCTGTTGTTGTTATGCCAAGACATGTGCATATGCTATTACAATCTCTTCCACTTGACCAATTAGAAGAGAAAAAAGGTTACTATAATTTATCTGAGATTATGCATAGTATTAAGAGCTTTACCTCTCATAAAATTAATGATATACGAAAAAGAAGTGGTAGTATTTGGCTTACTGAGTCTTATGATAGAATCATTAGAACCAACAAGGAATTTGGAGAAAAACTTCAATATATTTGTGAAAATCCTATTAAGAGTGGGTTAGTTGAAAATTTACAAAAGTATAAATGGTTTTGGCTACCTTCAGATGAGATGCTTGAAGTACCAGAGGAAGAGCAGGTAGCTTCGCGAACAGTAGGACAGGCATCCCGTCTGTCTTCTAATGTTCAGGCGAGACGCCTGAAGTACCAAGGCGACCTGAACTACCAAGGGGCGAAATGGGGTAAATATATAAGGGCACCGCAGATTTTCTTTAAGATATTAGAAAAATGTAAAGATAAACTTGTTCCTCTAAAAGAAGTGGCAGATGTGAGGCGTGGATTTACAACTGGGGCGAATGAGTTTATCTATTTAACAGAAGAAGAAATCAAAAGAAAAAAGATTGAGCGTGAGTTTTGGATGCATAAAGATGAAAAAAGTAATTGGGTGCCCAATTATGTAATTAAATCACCAAGAGAGTGCAAATCCATAATAGTGAACCCAAAAGATTTGAAGTATCGGGTATTGATGATACATAAGGGTAAAGAGAAATTGAAAGGAACTAATATTTTAAGGTATATTGAAAATGGGGAAAGGAGAGAATTTGATAAAAGACCCACATGCAAAAGTAGAAAAAGATGGTATGAGTTAGGGAAATGGAAACCCTTTAATATAATTTGCCCTCAATTATTTAACGAGTCATTTAGAATATTTAATAATAGAAATAAAATCTATTGTGATTGTGTGCTTATGGATGTAAATGTAAAAAACGCTGAGATAGTTGTTTCTTTATTGAATTCTTCTTACATTCCACTCTTTATAGAGTTATTTGGTCGAGTAAGTCTTGGTGAAGGGGCATTAAAATTACAAGTGGATGAAATTGTCACTCTACTAATACTTAACCCTTATAAATGGGTGAAATACTTGGACTTACAGATGAGGAGCAACTTGAGGTCTATAAGGCAGTAATTGATTTAGTAAAATCAAGAATTGACAAGGCAAGAAGTGTTGATAATAACAAAAAGTTAATGGATGAGATTGAGGGTTTAGGTAAATCACTTGTAGAGCGAGTAAAAAACAGACGATAAAGGACAGTCGAGACAAAAAACAGGCGAGACGCCTGTTATACCAATAATGAAATTCCTTGGTGAACTTTATAAAGAGAAAATATTGCCTCGCGATGACCTTGAGGAGGTCTATTTACCTCATCAGCGGGACAATATAAGAATAGACCATCGGCTGTTTGAGTGGCGGCTTTATCATACACCCAAAAAATACATTGTCTGTAAATCTGAATTAGAAGCTCGTTATTTTAAGGTCTGGATGGAAGCAGAGGTTACTACAATTAGTATTCCACGAGATGAAGAGTTTTTAAAAATTATTGTCCCTGAGTTAGAAGAGTTAAAAAGGAAATTAGATGAAGCAATTAAAGAGGAGATGGCAGAATATGTGCTGAGTAGGAAAAATAGGGAACGGGCACTGCATTATGCATGGGGTGAATTTACAAAATATAAGGACTATGAAGAAGAAGAGGAAGTAAAGAAAAAAAAGATTGAGTGTTTGCATAAGGCAAAAGAGTTGGGCGATATTTTAATTGTTGGCTTAAATACTGATAATTCCGTCAAAAAGCTTAAAGGCAGCTCTCGTCCCATTTTTAATGAATCTGATAGGGCAAAGGTACTTTCGGCAATCAGGTGGGTGGATTATGTAGTCTTATTTGCTGACCCTACGCCGCAAAAATTGATACAAATATTGAAACCCAATATACTTGTGAAGGGTGGTGATTATGAGCCGGGAGCAGTCGTCGGGAAAGAGATAGCAGAAAATGTAGTTATAATTCCTCTGCTTCCCGGTTACTCTACCACAGAGATTATAAAAAAAGTTCAAATGTCAAAGCTTAAAGTTCAAACAAAATCCAAATGTCAAAAGTTAAAATGACAAACCAAATGCTTTGCCACAAAGACACGAAAAAACAAAGGTACACAAAAACAAAAGTTCAAAGTTAAGAGTTAAAAGTTAATGTATAAAGAAGTAATTGATAGGCTTTGTGAAATAGAAAAACGGGCAGAGGAATTAAATCAGATTCTCGCTTCTCCGGACACAATAAAAGATAAGCAAAAGTTTATCTCCATTTCACAAGAATATAATGATATACACCAAACTATTAGACTGTGGCTAAGGTATAAGGATTTAGAAACTCGTATTAGTGAAGATGAGCATATTTTGACCTCCGGTGATAATGAGTTACAAGTTATCGCTAAAGAAGAGATAAAGGAATTGACGGCAAAAAAAGCTGAGATAGAAAAACAAATAATGGAATTACTTAATCCACCTGACCCCAACGACTCTCGTAATACAATAATAGAAATCAGACAAGGCACAGGTGGAGATGAGGCATCTATTTTTGCGGCTGACTTATTTAGGATGTATTCAAAATACGCAGAACGCAATAAATGGAAGGTTGAGGTCCTCTCCTCTCATCCCAATTCTATGGGCGGGTTCAAGGAAATAACTTGCTTCTTAAAGGGTAAAAATGCCTATAAATTGATGAAGTATGAGAGTGGAGTACATAGGGTACAGCGTATCCCGATAACCGAATCTGCTGGTCGTGTTCATACGAGTACTGCTACCGTATGTGTTCTACCGGAAGCATCTGCCATTGATATGCATATTGACCCTAATGATTTGAAGATTGATACTTTCAGGGCAGGCGGGCATGGAGGGCAAAGTGTCAATAAAGTAGAGACCGCTGTCAGGATTACTCATCTTCCAACCAACACAGTAGTAGCGTGCCAGGATGAGCGGTCACAGCTCCAGAATCGCGAGCGGGCAATGAAGATTTTGATGGCTCGTCTATACGAAGCTAAAAGGGAAGCCGAGGATAAAAAGTTAAGTGCTGAACGGAGGAAACAAATTGGTAGTGCCGAACGCTCAGAGAAAATAAGAACTTACAACTTCCCACAAAATAGGGTCACGGACCACAGAATAAATCTATCCCTGTATAAGCTTGACTCTGTTATAGATGGTGAAATGGATGACTTGATAAGTAGTCTCGAGAATGCTAATAAAAGACCTAATCAGGGAAGCAACACAAATCCTACAATCTAAGAAGATTGATAACCCCATCATTGAGGCAATCTCGCTCGTAGCACACGGACTATCAATGGATAAAAGCACTCTATACACAAAGTACAATGACCAAGTAGAGATTTCTCTAATACCTACTATACTAAGTCTTATCAATAGACGCGCAAAGTATGAGCCCTTGCAATATATTACAGGCACTCTTAATTTTATGGGCTTAGAGTTTTTGATAAGCCCGCCGGTCTTTATTCCACGCCCAGAAACTGAAATGATAGTGGAACAGGCAATCAAAATAGCCCATCTATTCCCGCTTCCCTCGGGATCCCGCTTTGGCGGGACAAATCCCAAAACCCAACCCTCTACTCAAATAATATTTGATATCTGCACAGGCAGTGGTGTTATAGCCATAACTCTCGCTAAACTTTTACCCCAAGCGTTCCTCTACGCAACAGACATTATAGACCTTAAATTAGCCAAACTTAATGCCACCAAACACGGCGTAGCCAATAGAATATCCTTCATCCAAGCCAATTTGCTTTCTCCTTTTAAAAAGCAAATCCCATCCCATCTCCATCTAAGAGCAGATATCATTATTGCTAATCCTCCGTATATTCCTACCGCTCAAATTCGCTCTTTACAGCCCGAAATTAAATCCTTTGAACCCCTTAATGCACTTGATGGCGGCAATGATGGTATGCTTTTCATCCGTCTATTAATCAAACAAGCTCCCCTATACCTAAAAAGTCACAACTCCGCTCTCTTATTAGAAATAGCCCCTGAACAAAAAACCAACGCCTCTAAATTAGCCAAAAAATACTTCAGAAAAGTTGCAGTATTGAAGGATTTTTACTCCAAGGATAGAATACTTATTTGCTCTTTTTAACTTTAATTCCCACTTCTTTTCTTCCTATCAGACTATCAGACTATTAGACTCTCCAATTCCCATCTCCCCATTTCTCTTAAAAAGCTTTTCCCAGCTCCTAACTCTACTCCTAAATACTCGCCTATCGTAGCTCCTATATCAGCAAAACTTCCTCTTATACCAAGACACACACCCCTACACCCAGGGCTATATGATAAGATAGGCACATATTCCCGACTATGGTCTGTAGACGGCGTAGTCGGGTCCACCCCATGGTCAGCAGTGATAATTAATATATCTTCCTCTCTACACTCCCCCAACAACTTAGGTAGCCACGCTTCTACTTCTTTCAACCCAGCAGCAAATCCAACCGCATCATTCCTATGTCCCCACAACATATCAAAGTCTATTAGATTTGCAAATATTAGTCCCGCTCTCTCTGTACCCATTGCAACCAGCACCTCTCTCATTATATCACTATTCCCCTTCGCCTCTATCGAGCGGCTCACTCCCCTGCCTGCAAATAAATCAGCCACCTTCCCTATACTTATCACAGGTATCCCTTCTTCACTCAACAAATCTAACAATGTCTCCTCCGGCGCACTCAACGAATAATCCTTACGCTCATCGGTACGCTTATATCCTCTTTCCTTATCTCCTATAAAGGGTCTTGCTATTATTCTCCCCACCTCAGGAAATAAGTCACGCGCCCGCTCACACATCCAATACAACTCGCCAAGTCCTATCACTTCCTTATGGGCAGCTATCTGAAACACTGAATCCGCTGATGTATATATAATCGGATACCCTGTCCTTTGATGCTCTTCGCCAAGTTCCTGAATTATCTCTGTCCCGGACGCCGGCCAGCCTCCTAACACTCGCTTCCCTATTACCGCCTCAAACTCCCCAATCATTGCTAATGGAAAACCATCAGCATACACAGGAAATGGCTCCTCTAAGATTACGCCCATCAGCTCCCAATGCCCGGTTGTAGAATCTTTTCCAGGCGATACTTCTACCGCCTTACCGTATGATGCTAATGGTAAGAGACAAGGCAATATCCCTTTAATAGTGATTATATTACCGAGTCCAAGTTTTTCAAAAGTCGGCAGAGCGAGACCACCAATCTTTTGTGCTAAATTGCCAAGCGTATTACTTCCCTTATCTCCGTATTTATCTGCATCGGGAAGCTCACCACATCCCAGACCATCAATAAGTAGTACAATAACACGCTTCATCTCAGTATTCATTTATCGGTGTTCGGTTTCCGGTTGCAGCAGTGGACGAATTGAATTACTTCCACACTTCGGACACGACCGCTCCTCCATTACCTTCTTATCATACAAACCCTTATATTCATATCCACACCTTAAGCATTTAAATATAATTTCTTCTGCCATTTTATCCCCCATTTTTACTTATCAAAGTTTTTCTCTTGCACTCGCTTAATAGTTTCAGTGTAAAAGAAGTTCGGCGCACCAAATTTGGACGAAGCATAGTAAAACCTTTTATCCGCTGTTAGGCGACGGCAAGTAGCCTTCCAAGTCTTTCGATCATGGAGTTCGATGAATTATATCCTCTGGTGACTGCTTATAAATATTTGTAAACTCCTCTATATCTGTATCAAGAGTAATGGTTTTTGCCAATAATTTTATCTTTATTGCAGTATACTCTCGGGCATTACGATCATGCAATTCTAAACGTTGTTGAAATTTAAAAGTCACGGATAAAAGTGGCAAGGCAACATTTAACATAGAAAGAACTGCTATTCCCGAAACAACCCAAGTCTCAGTTTTGCCTAATTTAATTTGATAGACAGCCGAGGCAAGAAGTAAAAAACGCGATATCCATGCTGTCCAATTAATGCCGTGGGAAAATTTTTGATTAAGTTTTATCCAACGCCACTCCCATTGTATTTCATTATCCAATTTATTCATAAATGATTCCCAAGTATATTTATTATCCATTCCAAACCCTTTTGTCATTTGAGCTTTGGCATTTTCCCGCTTTCTTTGGGATCCCGATGTGGCGGGAGAACTTTCTTTTCATCTTCTTCTATTAGTAAGCGTTTAGTTTTTTCAATCTCTTCCTTAGTTATTGTTTTTCTTCTTTCTTCCGCTGATTGCATTATAGTACCCCATCTGGAAGCTTCGGCTGCTGAACACCATTCAAGTTGCAACCTCTCAGCCCTTATCCCTTTACGCTCCATCTTCTACCACATCCCCTCTACTCTCCTCTGCGCCCATCTATTGGCATTGATATAATGGCAATCTGCAAAATGACACCCTGATAAAAGGACTACGGGAGCTCCCTTCTTGAACGCATGCCAGATAAACTTTTCATCCACCCTTCCGCTGCACATCGTCCTAATAAGTCTTGCCGTAGGTGGGTACTGGATTCTTGACAACCCGGCGGTATCAGCCCCAGCATACGAACACCAATTACATGCAAAAGCCACTATCTTTTCATTTGGCTTATCTTCAAGCATCGCATCAATCATCGCGATAATATACTCATCCTTAAAATGGCTCATTTCTATCGCTCCAAACCTACATTCCGCCGCACATGTCCCACACCCCTTACATACTGCTTCTATAATTACGGCCGGTTTTTTATTCTTCCTATCCACACTAATAGCATGGAATGGACACACATTTTCACATATACCGCAGGATTTACATAGCTCCGGTATCACTTTCGCCGTTATAGCTTCTATCTTTACACGCTCTTGCGAGAGTATAGTTTCTGCTCTACCAACCGCCCCTGATGCCTGTGTCACCGAATCCTTTACATCCTTAGGCGCCTCCGAACACCCCGCCAAATAAATACCACTCGTAGGCGCATCCACTGGAAATAACTTCGGATGTGCCTCCATATAAAAACCATCCCCTGTCGTAGAGATGCTTAACAACTTCTGTACCCCATCCCCATCTATTCGCGGTACTACTCCTACTGATAATACTACCATCTCTAAATTATGCCTCTCTATCTTACCACTCGTCGTATCCTCTACCGTCAATACTAAATTATGCGTCTCCGCATCCTCTTCTATATCACCCGGCACTCCCCTAATATATTTTACTCCCAATGCCTGACTTCGCCGATATAAATCCTCAAACCCCTTACCAAACGCACGCATATCCATATAAAATACCTTCGCATCCATATCAGGATAATGCTCTTTTAAGTATAATGTATCTTTTACTGTATTCATACAACAGATATTACTACAATATGCATTACCACCTCTCTTTACAGCCCGCGACCCTACACACTGAATAAAGCCTATACTCTTAGGCACTCTCCTATCTGTCGCCCGTAATAACTCTCCCTTGGTCATATACCCAGGCCCCGTCAGTATCTCAAACTCCATTGAGGTTATCACATTCTCATACCTCCCATACCCATACTCTCCTTCATTTTCCTCTCCCCTCTCCCATCTTTCCTCTCTCCTCTGTCCTCTTTCATCTTTCATCTCTCCTCTTTCCTCTTTCCCAGGGTAGGTTGTCCCGCTTTCTTCGGGATCCCGCATTTGCGGGAGAATTTGGGATTTGGGATTCTCTTCTATGAGATTTTGGATTTGGGATTTGGGATTTTGTCTTCTCCCACTAGGGTCATAAACATCCATCCCCGTCGCCACTATCACTACTCCAACCTCAAACTCTACAAACTTATCATAGTCATCATAATTAACGCACTTCTTCTCGCACACTTCCTTACATTTACCACAAGCAATGGGATTATTGCCCAGACAACTCTTCATATCTATCAAATATGCCGACGGCACCGCCTGGGCAAATGGCATATAAATCGCCTTCCGCACCCCTAACCCAAATTGATGCTCATCAGGTACTACTACTGGACATACCTTGACGCACTCCCCACATGCATTACATTCCTTCTCGTTCACATACCTTGCTCGCTGCCGCACCCTTACTTTGAAATTCCCCAAATATCCTGTTATCTCTTCTATATCAGAATAACTTAAATACTTTATTCGTTCGTGCCGACCGGCACTCATCATCCTCGGTCCGAGGATTCATATTGCTCAGTCCATTGTAGGATAAGTCTTATTCAGCTGCGCCATTATCCCACCTATTGATGGCTCCTTCTCTACTAAATAAACAGGATACCCCGCATCTGCCAAATCCAATGACGCTTGTATCCCCGCTATCCCACCTCCTATCACCAGCGCCGCCTTAGTCACAGGAACCTCCAACTCCTTTTGAGCTTCTAACAGCGTCACTCGCGCCACCGCCATCTTAACTAAATCCTTTGCCTTATCTGTCGCTCCTTGTTTATCACCCAAATGTACCCAAGAACACTGCTCCCTTATATTTGCCATCTCAAACAAATAGGCATTTAAGCCAGCATCCTCACAACAATTCCTAAAAGTTGCTCCATGCATACGCGGAGTGCAAGAGGCTACTACCACTCGATTTAGCCCCTCCTCTTTAATATATCGCCTTATCTCTGCCTGACCAGGCTCCGCACATGTGTACTTGTTCTTTATGGAAACCACTACCCCAGGCAAACCCCTCGACCATTCTGTCAATTCATCACAATCCACCGTCCCCGCTATATTGAAACCACACTCACACACAAAAACCCCTACCCTTATCCCATTATCTTTATTATCCTTTACTTTGTGTACCTTTGTGTCTTGGTGACTTTGTGGCAGCATATTTTGTTTTTGCATTTTATTCACCTCCTTCCACAAAACTTATTAAGTCTTTTATCTTTTAAACTTTGAACTTTCCACCTTATCTTTTGAACTTTGAACTTTCATTTTTGTGCAACTTAGTGCCTTTGTGTTTTAGTGGCATAGTATTTAGGTTTTGCATTTCTTTGAACTTTCCACTTTACTCACCTCCTGCCACTAAGCTTATTAAGTCTTTTATTTCTATCCTTGCTTCCTCTGATAATTCTACCTCTCGGGGGAGTAGGGTTTTTAAGGGCGGGGGGGTGTCCCCACTGCCCTTAATGGCACACTTAAAATGTATTTGACACTTCGGACAACCAGTTATTAAAGTACTTGCACCCGTTGACTTTGCCTCTTTTAGTCTTGCAATCTGGATTTGTTTTGAATACTGACTACAATTCATCCACCCCGATGTACCACAACATATAGAATTACGGCTATGCTTACCCATTTCCACTAATTCCAATCCCAAATGCTTTATTATTTCTCTCGGCTCTTCATATATCCCTGAAAACCTACCCAACCTGCACGGATCCTGATAAGTTACAGTTCTCGGTGTTCGGTGTTCGGCGTTCGGTGTTCGGAAGTTTATTGCTGATAGCTTTTGTGATAGAAACTCTGTGATATGCATTACTTCTACTCCCATGCTTCCTATGTATGCAGGATAACTCTCTTTAAGCGTGTAATAACATTCAGGACAAGAAGTAATAATTTTCTTGCACCCTGTCTTTTTGATTTGCTCTATATTAAGATAAGATAACTTCTTGAAATTCTCCACATCTCCCGTCCATAAAAGGTCATGCCCACAACACCGCTCATTAGGCATAAGCACCGGCTCTATACCCAGAGTATTTAGTATCTTTATACTATCCTTAGCTATTTGTAAAGTATCTAATGCCAGGTCCGTAAAAAAAGCATCAAAATACGGCAAACAACCCACAAAATAAAGTACCTCACCCTCATCTCGGGGGAGTAGGGTTCTTAAGGGCGAGGGGGTGCCCCCCTTGCCCTTAACATTTGTCACCCAATTCAAACGATTTTGCTTCAACTCGGGCGTAGTCATCATTCGCATAATTGATTGCAACGCCCCTTGATGAGCACATATACCAACACCACCTGTCTTACACGCTTCTATCCTAATATCACGAATAAACTCAGCATATTGAACACCAGATTCGCACTTCTCGTTGCACATCTTACAAGTCAGACAATCCCAAATCAGCCCATTCTTAATAACCTCTTCCTCCATAATTGCCTGCTTGACAAGAAGACGAGGGATAAACGCTTCATTACGCAAAGCTATGGGACAAACAGAAGTACACTTACCGCAATCCAAACAATAATACGCCTTCGCCTTCTTTATAGCTTCTTGAAGCAAACCTGTCCCGACGCACCTGTCCCGACGCAGAATGTGTCGGGAGAATGTGTCGGGAGCGGAAATCTTGGAGCAGAGCGGAAATCCCGACCCGGCGGAACCGTCCTGGCGGGGTTGAATTTGTAAGTTCTTACTCATTATAGACCTACTCTTTTCTTCTGATATTCCATTTTGACAACCTCAAATTCCTTTTCATCAAAATAGAAAAACACTCTACCACAACCCATACACGCCCACGGAAAAAGCTTTAAATTCCCTCCTATCGCTGCAAATTTAAACCACGGTTTACCCCACGGCTTCTGCCAAAAATATGCAGTCTCCCCATACGCATATGTTTTAGACTTCACCAATTCACCTTCACAATCAGGACACTTTCTATTCTCCATTAGTTTTTACCTCCCTGATATTATTTCTCATTTTTTATACAATCCCTTTCTTTCTTTTTCTCTCTTAATCCTTACTCCTTCTTTTCCCAATCTATGGGTAGGTTGTCCCGCTTTCTTCGGGATCCCGCTGTGGCGGGGAAGCCCTTGCTTCAACCAGATGTCCCAATTTATCAGGACAGGGTGTTTTGAGTTCTGAACTTTGCATTTTAAGTCCTATAATTGCTCATTTCTTATAGCGAGACGCCCTCTTTTCTTTTGATTGTAGCGGATGTCTTTAGACCTCCATCTTTTTCGCACCCATAAAGAATGCGGCTACTTTACATAGCTAATTAAAAACTCTAAATCCAAAGCACTAAATCCTAAACAAATTCCAAGCTCTAAATTCCAATGTTCAAAACAAAGAGTTTGGGGTTTGGGATTTAGATATTGTTTAGTATTTAGGATTTCGTGCTTAGAATTTCTCATAATCCCTGCTTTCCATTTCTAAACAGCATCATTGTTTCCACGAATACATCCCTATGTATAAACTCGTATCTTATTTTCTGCCCCCCTATCCCCAATAATTGTAATAAGTTTTGTGTCCTCTCAACCTGTTCTTCCGCCTGTTTATTCCCTGAACCATAATGACACTTGCCATCAGGACACCCAACAACAATTACTTCTTTGGCTCCAAGTTCAAATGCTTTAAGGGCAAAAGAGGGCTCAAACCTACCGGAACACATATACCTAATTACAAGAATATCCTTCCCCTCTATGGTTTCAATATCTTTCGTAATCGGCGAACACCAATTACATGCAAAAATAACTATCTTTGAACTCATATTACCTTCCCAAGAGGCATTGCCTCATTAATGAGTTAATTCTATCATTAGTAAAGTGCAATTGCTTCATCGCCCCGCTTGGACATACAGCAGCACATATACCACAGCCCTTGCAGACAAAAATATCCACTTTAGCCACTTGTAGCTCATTTACTTTACAAGCCCCATATTCACAAATATGCTCACACTTCCCACATCCTCTACATAATTTTTCATCTACTTCACAAAAGATAGGCTCAATAGTAACCTTTTCACCCAATACTTCCGCTTCCATAGAAGACATTGGAAATAACTTACCAGATGGGACTCTTAATAATATACTATTATCCTTATACATCAAGCTAACTAATTTCTTATCGCATTCCTTAATACACTCTAAACATTCTGAACAAGGGCCACAAAGCAAACACCTTTTGGCTTCTTCTACTGCTATTGCCTCATCAAAGCCAACCTCTACCTCAGCAAAGGAATTTGAGGTTGAACCTATTCTCTTATCTAATGAAAGGATTGGCATTAGGTTCCTTGGCTTTTTCTCGGTCGGCTCTATAACTATTTCCCACTCCCTTTTTATCCGTATTGGCTCTTCTTTTTTTAACTCTTCACCTCTTAAATATCTATCTATTGACCTTGCCACTTTATGTCCCGCAGCTATAGCTTCTATGACTGTTTTAGGCCCCGTAACACAATCACCAGCCGCAAAAAGAGATGCTAAACTTGTTGATAAAGTGTTAGGGTCCACAACAAATGTATTTAATATAGAAGTCTCTATCCCTGCAAAAGAAGATAAATCCGGTTCCCTATTAACTGCTGTAATTACTGTATCCGCCTTGATGATAAAGTTAGAGTTTTCAATAGGAACAGGTAATCTTCTTCCAACAGCATCCGGCTCACCCAGTTCCGTACGCATACATTCTACACCTACTACTTTACCATTTTTACCAAGAGACTCGCCTCGTAATATTTTAATAGGCAATGTAAGATAGTGAATCTTTACTCCTTCTTTTTCTGCTTCGTTAATCTGGGATAGAGGAACAGGCATTTCATTCTCGGACATTGAATAAATAACTACTACATTATTAAACCCAAGTCTCTTGGCCACTCTGGCTGAATCAAGCCCACAAATAGTTCCCCCAATAACAACAACACTGCCAGTGGTGCTGACCACTTTCCCACTCTTAACAGGTTCGCCAAGATTAACCTTTTTCAAAAAACTAACAAAGTCTATTATCCCCTCAAGCTTATCTTCTCCTATAATTCCTGATTTTAACCCCTTTTGTGCTCCTATAGCCAGAAGTATAGCTTGATATTCTTTTTTTAGCTCATCAAGGGTTATATCCTTACCCACCCTTGTGTTTGTCTTAATTTCAACTCCCAACTCTTTGATAGATTCTATCTCAAACTGCACTATATCTTTTAGGAGACGAAAAGATGGTATCCCAACAGCTAACATCCCACCCAACACAGGTAATGACTCAAATATCGTAACCCCATATCCAAGCCGGATAAGGTCATTCGCCGCAGCCAAACCCGCCGGCCCAGAACCCACAATAGCTACTCTTTCTTTTTTAGTTATCTTAATCGGTGTCTGCTTTTTTCTGCCCATCTTAAATTCATTATCAGATAAAAATCTTTTAAGTGAACAAATAGACAAAGGTTGGTCAAATTTATTCCTTGAACATTCACTTTCACACGGATGAATACATACACGGCCACATATTCCCGGAAGAGGATTATCTTTTTTAATTACTTCAAGTGCTTTTTCAAATTTACCCTGAACAATCAAGCCAAGATAAGCTTTTACATCCGTATCTATGGGACAGGCAAATTTGCACCCAGAAGTTCCTATCTCTTTTATAGTATATGTTATTTGAGGAAACTGAATATCAGTCTCCCCTCTTTCAAAAATAGAATTGATTACATCTGTCATATTTATCGCCGAATCTTATGCAAAAAAGTAATATAGTCTTTGACTTCTTTTGTTTTCCTCTTTTTAGATAAGAAAATAGGATGTGTATTAAGTTGCTCTATAAATCTTTGGTCCACTTCACATTTCCAACACCTGAAAGAATTGGCACAAAGAGCATTAGGAATTATACCCATAATCGCATATCTGCAAAATCTTTCATTCCCAGGCAGAGAACGAAATCTATCCCCAGCTTTTAGCTCCATTTTAATAGATTTAGTCGGACAAACAAATGAACAAGCACCACACCCAATACAAATATCAGATGGAAGGTCAAAAGGAGTAATTACTTTCCTATCTACTCCTCTATCTGCAAATGAAATTGCCGACAAACCTACTATTTCCTCACACATCCTTACACATAAACCACACTTAATACAATCTTCTTTTCCCTTTTCAAATCTCAGTTCTTTAACCCCTAATTCCTTTGCCAAAGATTGCAGAATTTTTACATCCGGACATAGAGCAAGCAAGGACTCAATAATAAGTCTGCGAATCTGCATTACTTTTTCTGAATGAGTATAAATTGTCAGACCTTCTTCAACAGGATAATTGCAAGCAGTGACAAAGCGAGTCCTTTTTCCTTTAACTACTTCTACTGTACAAAGCCGACAAACCCCATATGGTTCAAGTTGTTCATTATAGCATAAAGTAGGAATTTTAATCCCAAGCTCCTCAGCTACTTTAATAATGGGAGTTCTGCGCTCGGTTTTTGCTGTCTTCCAGTCAATAGTTATTGTTATTTTCATTTTCTTATTACTGCTCCAAATCTACACATATCATAACAAGCACTGCATTTTATACATTTAGTTTGGTCTAAAATATGAGCTTCCTTTCTATTACCTGTAATAGCATCCTTCGGACACGCCTTCACACACACCATACAGCCGGTACACTTTTCAGCATCAATAGAAAACTGAATTAATGATTTACAAACACCCGCCGGACATCGCTTATCTTTGATATGGGCATCATATTCGGCTTGAAAATACCTAAGGGTACTTAAAACTGGATTAGGTGCAGATGTACCGAGAGCACAAAGGGCAGATTCTTGCATCCATTCACCTAATTCTTTAAGCAATTCTATATCGTTTTCTTTACCTTTGCCTTCGGTTATATTTGTAAGTATATCTAACATATTCCTTATACCCTCACGACAGGGTACACATTTACCGCAGGATTCGCCTTTTAGAAAATCTATAAAGTATTTAGCAATGTCAACCATACAAGTATTCTCGTCCATCACAATCATACCGCCTGACCCCATCATAGAGCCTACTTTTGTAAGTTCGTCAAAATCTACAGGCAAATCAAGGAGACTATCAGGAAGACATCCTCCTGATGGACCACCTGTTTGCACTGCTTTAAATTTCTTGCCACCAGGTATCCCACCACCTATATCATAAATTATCTCCCTTAATCTCATTCCCATCGGAACTTCTACTAATCCAGTATTATTTATTTTTCCGACCAAGGAAAATATTTTAGTACCTTTACTTCCACCCCATGGGTTATTTGAAACATCACCTGTACCAATCTTAGTGAACCAATTAGCACCCCTCACTACTATCACAGGAACATTTGCCCAAGTCTCTACATTGTTCAAATTAGATGGCTTATCCCATAAGCCATGCTCTACGGTATGAATATATTTTGCCCTCGGCTCTCCCACTCTGCCTTCCAATGAAGCCATAAGAGCAGTGGATTCGCCACAGACAAAAGCACCCGCTCCTCTATGGATTTCAATATCAAAATCAAAACCAGAGCCCATAATATCTTGTCCAAGTAGCCCATACTCTCTTGCTTTGTTAATAGCGATATTCAGTGTCTCTACTGCTAAAGGATACTCCTTCCTCACATAGATATATCCTTCATTAGAGCCAATAGCATATCCACCAATTATCATACCTTCCAAAACACTATGAGGATTTCCTTCAAGAAGACTCCTATCCATAAAAGCACCAGGGTCTCCTTCATCAGCATTACAAATTATATATTTTATATTGCCTTTAGCATTTTTGCAAGTCTCCCATTTAACGCCTGTTGGGAAGCCACCTCCTCCACGACCTCTCAATCCCGATTGTTTTATAATTCTAATTATTTCTTCTGGAGTCATCTCAAAAAGCGCTCTACTTAAAGCACTGTACCCCTCTATTGCAATATAATCATCTATGCTTTTGGGGTCAATATAGCCATTATTACCAAAAATGATACGCTTTTGCTTTTTGTAGAACGGGACTTCATGCTCGTAAGTTATTTTTTTGCCGGTAGCAGGGTCAGTATAAAGTAAGTGGTCAATAATGTTGCCCTTAATAATTGTCTCTGAAATAATCTCCGGTACATCTTCTGGCTTTACTCTCTGATAAAAGATATCTTTGGGTCGGATAACAATAATTGGTCCTTTTTCACAAAAACCGTGACAGCCAGTAGTTTTGATGTCAACCTTATCTTTTAATCCTTGCTTATTGAGTTCATCTCTTAAGACATCGCCTACTTTTTCACAACCTCCTGCGCGACAACCTGTTCCATAACATATTGTTATGCAAGTTTTATCAGCAGGTCTGTTTGCTAACTTTAGTAGTACGCATTTGCCCGTGATAATTCCCGTTGATTACAACTACTGGGCCAAGAGCACAAGCCCCAACGCAGTTAACGGTTTCTAAGGTAAAAATTAAGTCATTAGTTGTTTCGCCAGCCCGTATGTTCAATTCTCTCTCTATTTCTTCCAATATTCTTTGCCCTCCTCTTACATGACACGCAGTTCCAAGACAGACTTGTATTAAATGCTTACCCCTCGGCTTTAAGCTAAAACTCTTGTAATATGTCGCTATACTATGTATTTTACTAAGCGGAATATCTAATCTTTTAGCCAGAGATTTTAATACATCTTGGGGCAGATAATTATATTTATCCTGAATATCTTGAAGTATCATAATTATAGATTGCTTTTTACCTTTATAGCGGGTTAGTATTTGTTCAATATCCTTATCCATTTTTGGGTGTAAATTTGGGAGTTACTTCTTCTTTAAGGGTAGTCCAGATAGCAAATTCAGGACATAAAAGTCCACATAGCCCACAATTGACACAATTCTCAGGGTTCTTAACTCGCGGCGGATGATAACCTTTAGAATTAAATTCATCTGACATTTCCAATACATCTTTGGGACAATATTCAGCACAAAAGCCACATCCTTTGCACCGTTCTTTTAGAATATGAACTTCACCTAATGGGATTTTAACTTCACTTAAATTATATGGAGTACGCCAAAATTTCATCTTATATTAAAGATTCCCCATATTGATAGCCCTTTTCAAAAGCTTTAAGATTAAGGTCTATAAATCTTGGAGGCACTGACTCTGCGACCGCCTTTTCCATAGAACTCTTAGACACTATATTAGTAACTGCATTAAAAGAGCCAAGCATTACTACATTGGCAATTACCCTATTACCCATCTCTTCCGCAAACCTTGTCGCAGGAACAGAGAGGTCTTTGATTTTACCTCGTGCAGGTTTAAGTTTTACTAAATCTTCATCTATCAACAGCAATCCCTTTTCATCGGATAATTTGGGCTCAAACTTCTGATATGCTTCCTGAGACATAGCCACAAGCACATCTAATGCCGTTAGATAAGGATATAACACTCTGCTTTCAGAAATCACCAGTTGTACACTCGTTGCACCACCCCGTGCTTCAGGACCAAAGTCTTGGTTCATAGTAGCGGACTTATTATCATAAATAGCCGCCGCTCTACCAACAATAATGCCTGACCTTATTATCCCCTGTCCCCCAAAACCGGCAAATATTACCTCAGCCATCTTTACCACCTTCCTCTTAATGAACTCACGAAATCACTCCGTGAACTCACGAACTCTCTCCGTGAACTCACGAACTCTCTCCGTGAACTCACGAACTCTCTCCGTGAACTCACGAAATCCCTTGGTGAACTCACGAAATCCCTTGGTGAACTCACGAAGTCACTTAATCTTGCACTTCTGTCACCAAAGGAACTCCTTTTTTCACTCATCTACATATTTTTCTGTCTTCTGACATCTTTACGCTCCGTATGGCGTGAACTTATCGCCTAATACTTTACTTAACTGACTGTTATATGAATCAATAAAAGTCGGTCTTTCTTTATCTGTGAACTTGCCGACTATAATTTTATCCTTCTCATCAATTCTAACATTGCGTGGCTCTTCACCATCTTTGATTACCGAATACTCATAATAAAAATCCAGTAAAGGTTCAAAATTCTGAACCCCTCCAATCCCGGTATAATAATTAGCACCCGGTGCTAATACTTCAATCACCGAGAACCCTCGCTTATTTACAGCTTCTGCTACAGAAGTTGTCAGCTATTCTGTATGTAAAGCCGTCCACCTCGCCGTATAGATTGCACCACAAGAATTGGCAAGATGTGGTATGTTAAACGGAGACTCAAATGTAGAGTAAGCAGAAAAAGTAGCAGCAACTTTAGGTGCTAATTGGTCGGCTATTCTTTTATAGACAAAATTATTGATACACACTACCAGCATTTCCATATTCCTTCTTGCTGAATGAACAAAATGATTACCGCCAATAGTCATCAAATCACCTACAAAGGGAACAACTTTTAATTCCGGATTAGCAAGCTTTAATCCCGTCCCAAAAGCAATCGCCCTGCCACGAATAGTGTGGAAAAAGTCAACCCCCAACTCTTTTACAAGTTCCGGCTCAAATGGTATATCAGAGACAATAGAAATCCCTGCCGGCTTAACCCCTGCCCTATCTATCCCTTTAATAAATGCACATATAATAGGATTCATTTCTACTTTCCTTTTTTAAACATTGCTTGAGTAGTCAAATAATCTACCTACTACTTAAAAGTTGGGATGTTCTTTTCATACCTTTATTAACTCTTTCAAAATATCTTCTCTAATTATTGGCTTAATCGCACCTTTGGTCACAAGGTCAACTTTTGCTCCAAGAATTTTACTAAGATAATTTTCAAGAGTAAAGAATTTTAATCCCACAGGCTCTGAAAATTCAACTAAAATATCAATATCACTATTTTCCTTCTGTTCATTCCTAACAAAAGAGCCAAATATTCCTATGCTTTTTACACTATAATTCTTATTTAAGAGTTCTCTATTCTTGTTTATAATCCTAATAATTTCTCTAATCTTCATATAACCCCTGCCTTCTCTATTCCCTTAAGTCATTTTTATACCTTACTTTTAAGTCATCATCAGAATAAATATCTTCCTCAGAAGAGTTCAAAAAATCAAAACTACGCCCCGTTTCTGCAAGTTTATATATCCCTCGGTGTAATGCTTTGCTCTCATCAGTACTGGAATGCTCATCAGCACCCAAAAATGTTATGATAACTTCCTGAGTTTCTTTGACCTGTACTTTTTCTAATAATTTAATCCTCTTGCCATCAAATAATCCCTTAACTGCAAGCATAGTCCACCCCCTTCTATTTGAGCATTTGGATTCATTGTATTATGCAAAAATTAAACGCTGTCCCTTTGGCTCAGGAATTAGACGACCTAATTTTTGGGCAGTTTCAATCCATTCTTGAATTACTATTTCTGCATTAGCCAAAGCTTCTTGATATGTTGCCCCATCTGCCATACAACCGGGTAGTTCCGGAACTTCTGCAATAAATGCAGAATCCTCATTGCTCCAATATATGATTACTTCATATTTACTCATCTTGACCTCCGAGTTTATATTTTAGAATTATCTTGCGAACCTGTTTAACTTGATATGGTTTAGATTTTGAACCTTTAGGTTGTAAGTTCAAAATTTCTTCCACACCATCTTTATTAAAAATATGATGACTACCCCTAATTCGTTCATCAAATCCTAACCTATATAGTAATTGACATAGCTCTCTAAAAGAGATATTTGCATCAGATACACCACTTAAAATTCTTGCCAAAAGTTTATCATAAGGATTCATATCCTATCCTTTTCAATCCCATTCGCAAATGCACTTATAATCGGATTCATTATTCTTTCTCAAAACATTACTTAAGTAATTAAATAAACTACCAACTACTTAGACAATATAGTTTTCATATCCTTCACATCTATTCCAATTTCAAACAAAAAGTCAGGAGAAAAATCAGCACCGGAGAAAAATCAGCACCAATTTCCCCCCTTTCATTACTTTAATCCTAACTCTCTCACTCCCGTGCATTTCCAGAATCCGTCAGCTAACCTATACGATACACCTACCTTCCCGGTCAAACCTCCAATATTATAAGAAACTAATGCTACACATAAATCTTTTTCATATTCATCTATCTCAATTCTATCAACCTTGAAATTAGTGGGTTCTATGCCATATCTCCTTAAAGTTGCAACTTCGTTTATTATATAACTTCTCGCATCTCTTATCACTTGTTCAGATGGTGGTAGATTTATTTTTGTAGACTTTAGTTTTTTCTGTTCGCAGCTAACGCTAACTATACTAATTAAAGCTGCGAAGAACAACAGTTTTAGAAAGAAACGCCTCATTCTATACCTCCTTTTCCTCTTTCTTTTCTTGCTCTGCTTTTTCCAATTCCTCAAACTTATAGCCACAGTGCTTACAAACCTTGGCTGCTTTGTTAACTCTCTCAGCACAAGAGGGACAAACTTTTCGTGTAAATGCTATTCTCCGCATTATCCCTCCGCCTACTATAAATCCTACTCCTAAAAAATATCGTATTGGTATAGATGGGTCTGTTCGTGGCCCCCATTCCCATCTTGAGGAAAGTATAGCAGAATCATAACATCCTGAAAGGAAACCCATTCTTGGATACATTTTTTTAATCTCTCTTATATAGAACCCATACCTTCCTTCCTGTACTTTACCGTACAACTCTGCTATCTGAGTTGCCTTATAGACATGTACAAACCCTATTGAATTGGGAAATGTTTCAACAAATGTCCCAAGGTAAGCTTTCCCTGTAGGCACCTCTTCATCTGCAAGTTTTTTATATCTAACAAACTGCATTTTTTACTCGCTATAATGATATTTTCCTGTCCCATTACATCCCGGGCATATTTCTGGACCACTACCTGTGCGAGAGCCTACGAAAATCTCTCCCTTCCCACGAAAATCACCCATACACCCGGGACACTGATTCTCACGGACACATTCATCACAAATAGGAAGATGATCAGGTAATCCAAGTATATGAATTTCTCGTTCTCTTATATTCCATCCAGAAAGTCCACAGATAAAGCACCGCATTTTATCTATTTTCTCTAACTCTACTACAAAATATAATTATAAT
>JACQXS010000069.1 GCA_016208615.1 Candidatus Stahliibacteriota bacterium
ATTTAGCAAAGATAAGTGAAGCAGAGATTATAGAGATTGAGAATTGGCTTAATAATAGGCCGAGAAAATGCTTAAATTACAGAACACCATTAGAGGTTTGGGAAAAAGAAAGGAGTGTTGCACTTGCTGGTTGAATTCAGCCATGAGACATCACATTAGCAATACTTTTTTTCAAATTTATAGAAACCATACTCCAGTCCAATAAAAATGCTCTATAATCTGCTTCATCCGTAGTTTCAGATGTGTTATATTCATCAAAAGTTGCTCCTAAGTCAAGAACTTTAGCAACTCCTGAAAGAAAACTTGGACACGAGAAAAGATAGCTAGATAAATATAATTCTGTCTTTTCGGCAGAAAAATTCTTTCCCATATTCCTCCCTTTTCTAACACCACACTGTTAGCTAATAATACGTTGTATGATAATTTCTTTTTCTTCTTTTGTAATAGTTTAACTATTCTAAAATGAATGTCAAGAAAAAAATCGACTTTATTGATTCCTTTCATTTGAACTTTGACCCTTGAACTTTTAGACTTTCTTCTCTCTCCCTAAGAAGCTAAAAAGCTAATTCCTAAGAAGCTAATAGAAATTCATTCATTGACCGAGCAGCAATCCTTCCTCCGCCCATCGCCAGTATAACAGTAGCCGCTCCTGTGGCTTGGCATCTATTTCTATATTCCCATGCTTGCCTACTTTTAAGTCAGGAGTTGTGGCTGCGATTAAGGGATTAGGACTATTCCCTATGGCTACTACTGCTACATCCACAGGTATCCTAAAATTAGACCCCTCTATTGGCACGGGCTTCCTTCGTCCTGAGGCATCCGACTCACCCAATGCCATCTTCAAACACTCTATCTCACGCACCCAACTCTGAGCATCTGCGTGATATTTAATAGGCAAAGTTAATAAATAGAACTCTACGCCTTCTGCTTCCGCATGCTCTATTTCTTCTATTCTGGCAGGCATTTCTGTTTTGGACCTGCGATAAATTAGCATTGACTTTGCTGCCCCAAGTCGTAAAGCAGTTCTGGCACAATCCATCGCTACATTCCCGCCGCCTATGGTAGCCACATTTTTGCCCTTAACTATTGGAGTATCATATTCAGGGAACAAATAAGCTTTCATCAAATTAGACCTCGTAAGATATTCATTTGCAGAATACACGCCATTGTAATTTTCGCCTTCTATATTCATAAACCAAGGCAACCCAGCACCAGTACCAATAAATATAGCACCAAATTCCTTTAATAGCTCATCTACTGTCTGCAATTTACCAACAATATAGGAGGTTATGAGTTTGACGCCTAACTTTTGCACATACTCTACTTCACGCCGCACTATAGATTTAGGCAACCTAAACTCCGGTATCCCATATACCAGCACCCCACCTGCTTCGTGCAGAGCTTCAAATACCGTTACTTTATGCCCCATCAAAGCCAGGTCAGCCGCTACGGTTAATCCCGCAGGCCCTGCCCCCACTACGGCGACTTTTTTACCCGTTGCAGGGCTGATTTCAGGCATTTCAATCTTACCTGTCTTAGCTTCCCAATCCGCTACAAAACGCTCCAGTCTTCCTATTGCCACTGGCTCGCCCATCTTTTTCAAAGTGCAAAGCTCTTCGCACTGCACTTCTTGGGGACATACCCTACCACAGATAGCAGGTAAAGCATTCTTGGATTTCATACTCCTTATAGAATTAGTGAAATTATTTGCCGCTATCTCCTTAATAAAGCCAGGTATATCTATTTCCACAGGACATCCCTCTACACATTTGGGCTTCTTACATTGTAAGCAACGATTAGCTTCCGCTATTGCCTCTTCATCTGAATACCCGTACGGAACCTCATTAAAATTATGTATCCGCTCGCTATGAGGTTGCTCTCGCATTATTGTCTTTTTAAGGGATGGTTTAGCCATTATATCCTTTACTTTTACAATTTAATACTAATTACATTACAGGTAACAGTACCCGTTATACCATCTATTGCTTGTAATTCATCTAAAACCGTCTGCCACACTTCGTTAAAATTTTCATCCTCTATGACAGCAATAAAGTCAAAGCTACCCGTCACAGGGTCAATACTTATAATATTCTTTACCTTCCGCAATTGATTATAGATCCATTTCCACTTTAACTTACCCGCTCCTACATTTATAAGAATATATGCCTTAGCTTTCATACTCCCTCCTATCCCGCAGAAGCGGGACCTCAACTTTTAGCTTTCTGTCTTCTGTCTCTTTTGTGTAATTTAGTGCCTTCGTGACATTAGATTTAATTTTTGACATTTAGATTTTGGATTTCATTTTCAGCCGGAGGATGATCCGCCTCTGGCGGAGGACTTTGAGCTTTGACATTTGAACTTTCTTCTCTTTATCTCTTAATCCTTACTACTTACAACTTACCGCTTCTTTTTGACACGCTTCTTTTTCTTCTTTTAAGTAAATGGATAGCCGTTTAGACAATAATTCAAAATTCACCAAATGACCATCAAATTCAGGCCCATCCACACACGCAAAACGAGTCTCGCCTCCAACCTCTACGCGACAAGCGCCACACATCCCTGTACCATCTACCATTATAGGATTTAGCGAGACGATTGTCTTTATATTACAAGGCATGGTAACTTCTACCACTGCTTTCATCATCACTGACGGTCCTATAGCTATGACTCTATCTATTTTCCGCCCCTCACCTATTAACCTTTTAAGTTCATCAGAAACAAAACCTTTCCTTCCGTACGACCCATCATCTGTGGTCACATATAATTCGTCAGTTTGTTCTCTTATCTCTTGCTCTAAAATCAAAAGCCCCTTCTCCCTTGCTCCAATTATAGAGATAACTTTATTGCCTATAGATTTTAACCCCTTCATTATCGGATAAATAGGAGCTATCCCAACTCCACCACCTATACAAACTACTGTTCCGAATAACTCAATTTCTGACGGCTTACCCAAAGGCCCCACTACTACCGGTATTTCATCCCCTTCTCTTAATGTGCCAAGCAATTTTGTAGATTTACCCACTTCTTGGAAGATGATAGTAATAGTGCCTTTCCCCTTATTTGCATCAGCAACAGTTAATGGAATTCTTTCCCCTTTATCAGCTGCTATGGTAACTACAAATTGACCAGGCAAAACCTTTGCCGCAATTAAAGGGGTCTCTATTTCAAACAACTTTATAGAAGAAGTTAAAACTTCTTTCCGTAAAATCCGATTCATTACTTTTGTATCATTACATTGTTAAAACTCTTCTGTCAATCTTTTTTTTTGAACCTTGAGCATAACTCCGCTCTTTAGAGCGGGGCAAGAGAGTTCCAGAATAGGGCTTTAGCCCTGAAATTAGTGTATTTTAGTGCATTTGTGCCTTAGTGGCACCGTATTTAATTTTTGACATTTGGATTTCATTTTCAGCCGGAGGCTGATCCGCCTCTGGCGGAGGACTTTGAGCTTTGACATTTGAACTTTCTTCTCTTTATCTCTTAATCCTTAATCCTTATTGAAAATCCCAACTTGTTGACAAATTCCGTTTTGGCGGGGGCGAGACAACTTACCACTTCTTTTTACTCTCTTTCATCCAGCCATTTATTATATGAATCTGTATATGTAGGACGCTCACGGTCAACAAATTTACCGCAGATAATCTTTGTCTGAAATCCAATATCCAAGTTCTTTGTATCCTCGTTATGTCTAATTTCCGTATTGTCGTGATAAAATTTCATCATATCCAGCCCATCGCCTAATTTATTAATCCTTGAATAATACATCGCACAAGGCGAAATTGCTTCTATCAAAGAAAACCCCTTTTTATTCAACGCCTCTACTATGGCATTAGTAAGCTGACGAAGGTGAAGCACTGTCCACCTTGCTACATACACGGCACCCGATGACTCGGCTAAATAAGGTATATTAAATGGTGGCTCCACACACCCAAAAGGAGAAGTCGTAGCGTATGCTCCAAGCGGAGTTGTAGGTGCCACTTGCCCACCCGTCATTGCGTAAATAAAATTAGTTACACAGATTACTAACATATCAACATTCCTTCGCGCCGCATGGATAAAATGATTACCTCCAATAGCTATTAAATCACCATCACCAGAAATTACGGCTACTTTTAAGTCAGGATTACCCAGCTTAACCCCTGTTGCAAAAGCAATAGGACGACCGTGTGTTGTATGAAAAGAATCAGTCTTCACATAGCCCGCTACCCTGCCCGTGCATCCAATACCCGAAACAACGCAAGTCTTATCTAAGGATATTTTTACCTTATCAAGGGCAGTGGCAAAGGCAGTCACCACTAACCCAATCCCACATCCAGGACACCATATATGCGGCATCCTGTCCATACGCAACAAATTATCCATAGAATGCTTTTCAGGTGCCTTCTTTTCCACAGTGATTGTTTTTTCCACTTATACTCCTTTTTAAATTGCTAATAATTCCATGTTTTTAATAAGGTGATACAACAAACAATCTTATACCCTCACAACCTCAACCTGAAAATACCGTTCAACATTGTGTTGAGTTTGAAGCATGGCATCAATTGTGTCAAGTACTTTGACATAAAAATATCGTTCCCCACAATCACAACAGACCTCTGCTTCTACATTTTCAATAAGGTACAATCTATCGTGCAACCAATGATGCTTTTTTACTTTGCGACTTTCTGTCTTACCTCCACAAAATTCACAAATCATAGTTCTTCCCTCCCTTATAGTACATAGACTGTTATAATGATTAAAAGTTCACTCCTTTCATCAAATCGACATATAATATGAATAGTCCGTAAATCTAATGATGGACCTCCAACACAATACCGAGTGCCCCGCAAGTCACAAGTCAGTTTCTTTTCTATTCGTCCTTTAAGAATAGCATTCTCAATATCCGTGCGTTCTAAACTATCTGCCCACATCTCCTCTTCTGCATGAGAGGATAAATAATATGTCCTGTTAGTCACTTTTTCTCTTATCTGCTGTAAAATACCCATATTCTAATCCTCCAAAGATTTTTATTCCCTACCAATTTCAGACACCCTAATGGGCGAGAGTTTTCTGATAGAGCATTTATCTTTAAGAATAGCCGATTGAATATTTTTTTATCAAGCTTTTCTATCTCTTTACGGACAGAGCGTGCGAAAGTTATCGTGTAATTAGACATCTAATTTCCCTTGCTTCATCAAACTTGTTTTTACCGATTCAAGAGATTCTCTCGGCTCATTTGCTCTCTGTATGGCGATTAAGTTATCGTAAAAATATTCCCAAAGGATGCCAAGCCTTTTTAAGTCAATTTGTACGGCTACTTAATCCTTAATCCTTCTTTTCCCAATCTATGGGTAGGTTGTCCCGCTTTCTTCGGGATCCCGCTGTGGCGGGGAAACCCTCGCTTCAACCAGATGTCCCGATTTATCAGGACATCTACCCGTTCTACCCAATTATTTCTCTACATCCGCTATCTTTTGTAGGGGCATCCCGCCTTGACGGAATGCCCCTACATTCCATAATTACCAATCCCTATTTTATCTCTTCTTTGCCTTCTAATTTGCGAACCCTTGCTAAAAGATCATCCAGCTCTTTGCGTAATTTCGTATTCTCATCAGTCAGCTCTTGCACTGCCTTCACAAGCGGGACAACAAATTCAGAGTACCGCAAACTCTTAATACCGCCACTCGTGTCCACACCACTGAAAGCATAGCCAATTTCTTTTGCCGCTCCCTCTACATCCTGAGCAATAAAGCCCGTGTATTTTGTATTCTCAATAGCGTATTTGCCTTCTGCATTAGCTTTCAGAGTAGTCGTATCCTGCCCGTAAATAGCAAGGTTCATTTTATGGATATCCCAATTGAAAGTTACAGGACGAAGACGCGTGATGAATGAAAGACCAGGAA
>JACQXS010000070.1 GCA_016208615.1 Candidatus Stahliibacteriota bacterium
GGATATGGACCCATTCCCTAGCCCCCGGTTACCCGGGGTTTCTCCATCACATATTTTTATGTATCGGACTTATGCGGGATTATCCTTAATTTCTCAAGGCTATCCCCCACTTGGGAGTAGGTTATCCATACATTACTCACCCATTCGCCACTTCCCAATGAGTTGCCCCATTGGGATCGTTCGACTTGCATGTCTAAAACACGCTGTTAGCGCTAATCCTGAGCCAGGATCAAACTCTCCGAACAGACTTTAGGGATAGTGCATGCCATATATCATTTTCAAATATCTACTGCTAATTTAATATTCTAATTATCGCTTGTCAAGAGATATTTTAATTTTTTTTCATTATCTTGTCAAAAATAAAAAATCTTTACCCCTAATCCTTTGTCATTACAAAAACTACGCACATTAAACCACATAAAATTAAAAAAATAAAATTTTTTTACTTGACTTCCTATAAATTTAGATTATTTCTTAACAACTATGGAATTTAAAAGTCAGAAGACAGTTTTAGATACTCTTTTATCTAAGGTTAATCCTATTATTCCAACTCGCTCTACCCTACCTACACTTCTAAATGTCCTTCTCGAGGCGAAAAAGAATAAATTATATGTTAGTGCTACGGACCTTGAAACCTCTGTTACTGCCATAGGTGGTATTGAAACTCAAAAGGATGGTGGTATAGCTCTTAATGGTAAAGATTTATATAATATTACACGAGAATTACCTTTATCTGATTTTGATTTCCGCATTGATAATTTACTCGCCACTATTCAATGCGAGAAGGGCAAATTTAGTATGTCCGGTGTCGCTATGGATGAGTATCCCACGCTAATGGAGGTAGATAAGAGCAGAAAACTTACCATCCCTTATACCTTATTTCAGCGCGCCATTGATAAAACATTATTTGCTACCGCATCAACTGACACTGAGGGCCCTCTTGGTGGCGTATTATTAGATTTACATCAGAACGAATTCCGCTTAGTAGCTACTGATGGCCATAAATTAGCTATGTACAAAAAGAAAATAGATACTGATAAAATAGCCCGGCTCCTTGTAGCGAGTAAGGTATGGCGCGAAGTTGCCAAATTCTCATCAGGAGTTGAGATAGCGTTTGAGGAAAATAAAATCGGCTTCTATGGAGAGGATATTTTAATAGTCTCAAGATTATTGGAACGCGAATTCCCGCCTTATGAATCCGTCATCCCAACGGAAAATAATAAGATACTCAGTGTTTCAAAAGAAGCGCTTTCTCTGGTATTACGAAGGGTGCTTGTTTTTGCACCTGAAATTAGTAGATTCGTTAAATTCATTATCTCACCTGATAGCATTACGATAGAGACTAACAGTGAAACAGGTGAAGCCAAAGAAGAAGTTCCTTGCAAATATGATGCTGATAAATTGGAAGTCGCTTACAATGGTAGCTACCTCCTTTCTATAATGAGCAAAATAGACGGCGATGAAGTGAAATTCTTATTCAAAGACCACGAGTCTGCCGCTCTCATTAGCCCCATAGAACAACAAGAAAATGAGGAAATCCTATACCTCTTAATGCCCATCAGATTAGAGTAATTTCTTACCCGCTGTTTTCTATCTTAATCCTTATATCTTATTACTTACTACTTCTTTTTAACTTTTGTGTTTTTTTGTGCCTTCGTGCCTTTTCCCGCGGATGCAGGATCCCGATTTCATCGGGGGTGGCAATGTATTTAGGTTTTCTCTTTGAACCCTTGAACCTTTGAACCCTTGAACTTTCATCTCTCCTCTTTCTTCTTTCATCTTTCTGTCTTCTGTCCTCTGTCCCCTGACATTGCATAAAAATTCATAAAAATAAATAATGAAAAATAAAAAGTCACCCCATATATTATAGCCAGAATGAATAAACTAATTGAACCCCTTTCAGTAGCGCCAAGGTTCATCCTCGGCTTTTAGTATGGAGGGAAAAGGAGGTAGAAAAATGGCTAAGGCTAAATTATCAGCTTTGTTTCAAAATATTAGTGGTCCAGTAGGAAATCAGACTTTCTATGCTCAAAAAGGAAAAGGAATTATAGTGAGACAGAAAAATAGTAACCCGAAAATCTCTAATACGCCTATGCAGGTTAAGATGAGAACAGCTCTCGTTACTCACTTAAAAAATTGGAAAAATATGCCCATTAAAGAAAGAATGGGATGGGAGTTTTATGCCAATTACCTGAACGCAGCAAGAAAAAAAGTAGGTAACCCTATGAAAAAAAAATACTATAACAATATGAGAGGCATTGATACTTATAATGCGATTAACCAATTATTAACTGCCGTTGACTTTGAAACTATTAAACAACCCCCACACGAAAAACTAACCGAACCCAAAACTCCTGTAATGGATATTATACAATACAATACTTATGAAAAAGAAATTAAATTCCTAATCCAACTACCCCAACCCTATATACCTTATATTACAGGCGACACCACCCGTAGCGCAGGGGTTTATCCCCCACTTACTAAAGCCCAAATATCTATTAGAACTTGCGGAAACGGGGACTATGTATATACTCTACAACCAGCACCTTTCTTGACAGATAAACCTTTAGAAATTATCATAGATAAAATTAAAATCTTTGAAAGGGTCGATGGAAATAAAAAAAATATAGAAATACAGACGAAAATGATTAAACATATTATTGTTCAAATACAAGCAAGAACTATAGCCCAAAACGGGAAATTCTCTCTCCCTTCTCCCCTATACACCGTTGAAATCACTAACCCCTAAACTCTTGAACTTTTCCCTACTTCTCTGTCTTTTGTCTAATGTCTATAGTCTAATGTCTGTTTCCCTGCTTGACATTTGAACTTTGAGTATAACTCCGCACTTTAGCGCGGAGTCAGAGAGTTCCAGAATAGGACTTTAGCCCTGACATTAGTGTATCTTTGTGTTTTAGTAACATTGGATTTTTGAACCTTGAACTTTTAGACTTTCTTCTCTCTCCCTAAGAAGCTAAAAAGCTAATTCCTAAGAAGCTAATAGAAATTCATTCATTGACCGAGCAGCAATCCTTCCTCCGCCCATCGCCAGTATAACAGTAGCCGCTCCTGTGGCTTGTCTTGGCATCTATTTCTATATTCCCATGCTTACCTACTTTTACTGAAGGAAAAGTCAGACCTGACACTATTTCTCTGGATTATTTATCGGGAAGTAGAGAACGTTTTTCTTCTAATTCTTTGTTTTGCCACTTTTTACCAAATATAAAAACCCAAATTAGAGAACCAAGGGTTCCTATGAAAGTTGTCAGCCCCACAATATTTTTACCAATATAAATTAGAAATATTCCTCCAATAATTCCTACAAAAGCAATTATAAATGCAAATATAACTCCTAAAACCTCACTATTAGCTTTTGAAGATATGGCTTTCTTTTCAATAAATTGACGATGAGCAGCCTGGTTTTCAGCCATAACTAAAATTCTCTCCGCTGCCCCTGAAAACACTTTTTCATATCCAGCAAAAACTTCAGGAGAAGGTAATGGTCCCGAATGAATTCGTTGAACAGAAAGGTATTTTACTACTCCAATAAGCTTATCTTCTGGAATATCTGGAAATTTTTTCTTTAGTATTTCTAATGTTTCTTCTTGTCCTTGAGAACCATTTTGGGGGGAACTTTTGTTGCTTTCTTCTAATTTAGGCATCATAAGTTCAATGACAAAGTGCAACGCTCTGACTATAATAGTGAAAGAAAGGAGGTCAGAGCGAAATGGATGGGAGATATACTCATTTA
>JACQXS010000064.1 GCA_016208615.1 Candidatus Stahliibacteriota bacterium
CCTACATCAAAAATGCCAGGCAATACATTACCAAATGCTTTGTAAAAATGCTCATCAAAAATATTATGCGGCTCTGTATTCGTACTCCTTGTGACGCCGTAAGCGGCTACTGCTCCGCCTACTGCTTTCATCCAAGTCTCGCATAGACAATCAGATAAACTGCCAATATCGCCGGTAGCACAACACATATTAAGAACAATAGGCGTCCTAATATTAGTAAGCAACTTGACCTCTGTATCTTGTAAATATCCACCATTACAATCCCATGCTGCCCAAGAAGTAGTAGAGCCGTGTCCACGGTAATTGATAATATTTCGTCCCTCATTGATAGCCGAGATTAGTTGTGCCGTCGTGCCATCTGACCTACCATAAACAGTATCAAAGGTAGGGTTAAAATAATCATACTCATATTTTCTGATATTTTCCTTAAAGGTAGCATAGTTATCGGGTGAAGTTTCTTTATGAGCACAAAGAATAGACTTCGTGAGCCAATCATCTAATAGCGGGACTTTCATATAGGTTAATGTCTTATTAACTTGATTAGCAAGTTCTGCGGTATCCTTGACTGATAATCTACCGATTGCCAAATCAGGATACATATCAGGTGTAGAATCTCCTGTAATACAAGCATACCAGTACTGACTTGGATAAGAGTCCCAATTATACAGAGGAATATGCTCAATATCTCCAACTAATAGAACATAGTCAAGCCCATTAGTATAGTATTTATTCGCAATATAAGATTTAATCTCCTGAGCCGTTATACCAACAGAACATACAGGCACTACTTCTATATCAATACCCCTCTTATGATGCCAATCAACTAACGGCATAATAGCAGGTAACAAACTATCATACGCAATAACTAAATATTTTACTGAATCGCCTTTGTCTTCCTCAACATTCATAGATTCAAAGTTCAGGAGCTCACTTTTATACATTCTGTAATAATTGGATGCTACTTTTAACGAACTAAACATACTATACGAAATCTGAACGATTAGTCGTTTATAGACTATAAGAGTGCTATCTATCGGGTTATATGCAAAAGGATAAATACGCAAAATGGCAACATTCACATCTCTCCATACACCAGGATTATCTATACAGACCGGAGAAGCAGGATATAAAATATCACTATTGTAAAAATCCCTATCAATAACAAATTCCCAATCCCCAAACGCAGTGGTGTAATCACCAATTCCCAATCCCCAATCCCTATTCTCAGTTGTTGGTGGCTGTAATGGATAAATAATAAGCCCTTTTATAGTATCTGTTTCTATTTCTATTATCTTAACCTGATAACTTGCATTATTTGGAATACCAAGCATTTGGAATATCCCGGGGAGCTCAGGTTTGCCAATTTCAAAAGTAGTACCTACGATTCGGTTATCCCGACCCGTTCCGTCTCGGGACAGGTCGGTTATCGGATTGAGGGGTTCGTAATAAAACCCTTCCCTACTTTCCTGTCTCTGTTCTCTGTTCTCTGTTCTCTGTATTCTGTCCCCTGTCCCCTGTATTCTATGGTATGTACCCGTAGTTTGAGGTCGCACCTCTTCAACTTGGAATTCTGAATTGTTAAACTCAATGATGGTACTATATCTATCAGAATGAAATTTTTCTTGCGAGCAAGAGCGAGCAAGAGCATTTGTTTTTTCTGTTTTTGTTTTTCCCCCGCAGAATGCGGGGTAGGGGTTGGCGGGTCCCGACAGATTCCGTCGGGATTGCTGACGGAAGAAGGTGTCCCCGCCAGTTGTAAAATGCAAAATTAAGATTGCAGAAATCATATGTCTAAAAACTCAAAAGTCTAATAGTCTAAGAGTTCATTTTGCCAGGAATATCATTTTCTTGGTATTAGTGAACTTTGTTTGCCTATTGTAGCGAAGCGGAAATCCCGCTACTGCGGGACCACTCATTCCTGTTGCTTCCATCCTATACCAATAAATCCCTGAGCCCACCTTTCTACCCGTATTATCTTTGCCATCCCAGCAAATACTTTTATATCCTGCTTCTTCTGTTTTATCAACAAGAGTTCTAACTAATTGACCTGCTGTATTGTATATTTTCAAGCTAACCTTACTATTCACAGGTAATTGGTAAAGAATCTTACTCTTACCAAGAAATGGATTAGGGAAGTTTTGTGAAAGACTAAACACTTTTGGCATCCTATCTGTAATTTCAACCCCACTCGGTAAGGCAATTACCAGTTCACCCATCTCAGATGGGTCCCATGGATTAGAAGTTTGCTGTGGCCACCAGCCATATATATCCCAATTATCCAAATTACCAACACATAGCCCAAGTCCAACAGTATCTCCTAATTCAGCATTCAAATATTCGGGCAATTCACCAAGGGGCAAGCCAAATTCGTGCTGCAAATTACCCGCAGTAATAGCACTTTTACCTTCCATATTAACCGGATAGTTATCTAACGCCGTATCACTATTTAGAGGACAATAGAAAGCCATTTGTCCCATCTGATGATATATAAAAGCGAGCCATCCTTCACTTGAATCGGGCCAAAAAGGATAAAACTTATCATGATTATCGTCAAAACAGAGGAAAAAGCCGTCCATATTATCTAACGATTTATCCAATTTAGCATCAACTCCAAAATAAACACAACTATCTGTATTCATAACATATAGATATGCCGACCTTGCAGGAAGTGGAACTCCTCCTGCCTGACCCAAGACATCACTAATATCAATTCTTTTTGCATTCTTCCATTCGTAAGTTGTATCAATGTAGCCATCTATAACCGGTGGTACAAAAGTGAATCCTGAACTGATGCGTTCGGTAAAGTTAAAAGTCGTCACCTCTTTGTTTTGGATATTATTTTGAGATTCCCCATCCCCATTAAGCAGGGTTTTGAATTGCATATTATAAGTGTTATCCACCGTAGAGGGTGTCCAGCTATCAAAAATAACTAATTTCTCTTCCTCTGCTGCAAGATTAGAAATTTGGACCGTATCGGCATAGATAGTGTGGGAAAGCGAATCTACTTGGCAGATAACATTAAAAGTTTCAGTCATAGCACCTATATTTTTAACACTCGCCCTCGGTCTAATTGGGTTCCAGACCACAAAGTATTGAGGGTTCTGGATATCCCAAATCCCTACATCATGCCAAGGGTTGCTTGCAAACCAGTTCATTATAGAATCCACCAATACCGCCCTACTGCTAATACCATCAACTAAATTTCCCATTTCAAAAGTAGAGGCGATTGTCTTATACTTATGCCACCCATCGCTAAAAGCAATTCCGCTTGTATAAGATGGGCAAGAGTTATTTAGTATATTCCACGAACCTCCGGCAGCCCTAATTCTATCAATAGATTGATTTTGACCCGCATATTTGAACTTCATCCCGTATGTAAAAGTATTAGGAATACCTACAACAGTGTCAAGGTCAGCATAACCCTCACTATAAGGTTCTGTATGGAAATAATCCTGTAGCGGGTAGCCATAGCCAGCAGTCCAAGTATTTGCACCCTCCATATATATCCTGCCACCATTATCTAAATAATTACATAGAGAATCTACATCAGGACCTTCTGTCAACATATAATCATAATAGGGGACACCGAGACAGATAAAAATAGACTTATACTTTTGCAATCCGGTAATGTAGTCAGTTAAATCTAATGTATAATCACCCATATATCCATTAGTATTAAGCAGCGAATCTAATATAGGACCACTTTTATGCCTATAATCCGGGTCCCAGACAAGGAAATCGCCGCCCTGTCCCACCTTTAGATTAAAGGTCACAGTTACTGCATACCCGCTTATAGATGTGATACGAAGAGTGAAGTTAATTTTATGATATAAAGGAGTTGAAGAATTGCAAACCACAAGATATGGGTCAGATGAATTATTCCTCGTGGAATCAGTTAAAATATCACCATACAAGAAAGTAGAATCAGTTGTAGTAATATAACTATCGTCAGTATGAAGCACAGCACTAACTCCGTATGCTCCTGCTGACCCACTATTAGTGAGCGAGATAATAAGTTTTACAGTCTCGCCCGGGTCAATTGTGCCATTAGGAATAGATTGACCAACATCATCTATTGTTTTATTAGCAATAGTTATCACGGGCGAATATATCATTATATCAAACATAGAAATCCAGTTAGTGTTAGCAGTATCAGTTATAGTAATCTTAAATGGTATTTTATACGCATCAGGACAATTAGAAGAGATAAGAAACTTATATCCTGTATCCGTAACTCCCGAATCCATAGCCGCAATAGTACCAAAGTACTCATAATTATCTATCATAGTGGCATATGCATCGGTAGTTGAAAGCGTTCCTTTAACTCCTACTGCATCTACTACCCCATAATTCATTACCCACAACGGTAATACTATATTTTCACCCGGATTAGCCATTCCGTTATTATTGCCCGCAGTGTCAATTATACTGTAATTAAGCAAATGAATGTATGCACCACCCGAAATTACCACACAATAACCCTCGTATGCTAAATAATTATGCCCTGTCACAGTTACCCACATAGTATCAGCCGTGATGGGATTGATAGCCAGAGTAACTTCGCCTTGTGCATTGGTAAGCCCATACTTATAGACCTCTGTCCCTTTAGATAGACATACTGTAGCATCTTTTACAGGGCTCCCATTACTTTTTACACTGACCGTAAAATTCTGCTGTCCGGTCGGAATAGCATGAAGATAGGAGCAATAAAGTTCTTTCGGTGTGCCGGTCCATAAAGATAAGCCCGGGTCCCCTAATATGTGCCAACCCTCATATTCATACTGGTCATCAGGATAATCAGTATGGAAGTATAATTTCGCCTTAATCTCAGCATTGCCGAGCATATAAATACTATCTATAAATATAGCTCTCCAAAACCCTTGCCATATTGAACTACGCTGAGATGAATGACCAGCAGTATTAGTACCTACAAAAGCAACCGCACCTTTGGGATTAGTGGCACTGCCTGCCAAAGTCCAGAGTTCGCAAATAAAGCCCTCTTCTTCAAAATTGGCTGTAAGACAAGTGCCGGAAAATATTACAGGCAACATCCAACCATTATCAGTGCCTTCCGGATTAACATCAAATGGAGTATGCCAATTCCCAGTTCCGCATCCCCTATATCCAACAAACCCGCACCCATCATTAACAGACCGGATTATATTGCCTGCATTACAACCATTACGATGGAAAATGGTGTCTATATTAGTATATCCATTTTGAACCATCTGGTTATAAGTGAACCATATATCAGGATAATACCAAATGCTATCACCAGAGTCATAGTCATCACGAATTAATAATGCTGCACTCCGAAACCATTTATCGTTTGCCATCCAAGGAGTTCGCTCATAACTTAATGTCTTGGCTACCATAGTAGAACATTCAGATAAGTTATCCACTGAGAATCGCCCCATACAAATATCTGAAAGATAATCCCCGCCCTCAAGTGTAGCATAATAATTATCAGTAGCCCGACCATCACCCCAATAAGTAGGTAAAAACTCCACATCCCCTACAAGAAGCACATATTCGGGTCTTGGATTCCAGGTATTATACGCAGTTTGAATATAAGATTTTATTTGAGTTTCAGTAGAACCTGTTTGCGATAACTTTACCACCTTTGTTTCCATTCCCTTCTTATGTTTCCATTCAGCAAGCGGCAGTATAGTATTGTAAAAACTATCGTGCGTAATAATTAGATATTTCGCCCCTTCCGCATATAATACAGAAGACAGAGAACAGAAAACAGAAAACAGAAAATAAGCAGTAAGCCGTAAGTGGTAAGAATTAAGCGAGAAAACTCTTAAACTTTTAGACTCTTGAACTTTGAACTTTGGGTTTGATTTGAACTTTGAACTTTGACATTTGGATTTGATTTGAACTTCGAACTTTGACATTTGACCTTTATACATACCTCCTCCTATTTAAGTTTAATAAGTTTAGATATACTCTCTTTTTGAACTTTGAACTTTGAACTTTGAACCTTGAACTTTAAGAAATAAATACCATTTCTGACTTCTCTACCTTCTGTATCAGTACCATCCGAAACTACAACAGTAGTAAGTGATAAGTCGTAAGGATTAAGCGAAAAAGACTTAATCACTTTACCTGCTAAATCATATATCCTTAATTCCTTGACCCCTTGACTTGACCCCTCTAACCTTATAGTTGTAGATTGCAAAAATGGATTAGGATAAACCCTTAACTCTATGCCCTCAACCCTTAACTCTTGTTCTTCCACTCCTGCTATATTCCAATACTTGCCACCGTCAGTAGTAACTAACACCACGCAATGAGTCAATAAAATCGACATCAAAAAGCGTAACCGTGACACCGCTTTCCTGTAATTCCCAATTCGTACCGTCAGTAGTATGCAGGATAGTGCCATATTTACCAACCGCAAATCCTACCCTACCTTGCACAAAATCTAATGACCGTAAATAATAGGCATCATCAGGTAAGGATTGTAAATTCCATATAGCACCGCCATTTGTAGAGTAAAAAATTATTGCTTTCTCGTCTGCCCGATAACCCCCGCATACCCAACCAGAATTCAAATCCACAAACCTAACATCCAAAAAATCATATGTTTGTGGACTTTTGTATTGAGGTGTCCAATAGTTGCCGCCACTCGCAGTACGGAAAATACAAGAAGTGTCAATAACTACGCCCGTATCCGGTGCTGCACGAGAAACTAACCATCCGTTCAGAGAGTCAATAAAAAATACACCATAACAATCAGTATGGGAGATAGGCAGATATTTATCCTGCCAATTTGTACCACCATTTGTTGTTATTCCGAGCATTCCATCACCCCCAGCTGCCCAGCCATGTCTTTCATCTATAAAATAAATACGCGGAAAACATTTGCCCGTCCCTATCGTTTGTAGTGTCCAAGTATTACCGCCATCTGTGGTCCGCCTAACTTCATTAAGGTCACCCGCTGTCCAGCCCAAGGTATCGTTTAAGAAAAAGATATCGTATGTCTTATATTGTGGCCCCCTTGTCTGCGAAGACCAACTCTGCCACCCATCTGTAGTATGGATAACCGGAGGATATGGTTGATTAAGACAACATACCCAACCATCCAAGCCATTAGAACTAAACGAAACCCCATGATAATTCTGATAACCAAAAGCCACTCCGGCAACAAAAGAAAAAACACCTATTATCCAATTTCTCATTTTCCCTCCTATTCTGTTGTAATTATACTCATCATTATTCAAAAGTCAAGTAAGATATTTTTTTGTAAATGTAGGTTCAAAGAGTCTGCTGAAAAACGCCCTTTTATGTCACCTCCGAAACAAAAGATGCTGAATCAAGTTCAGCATGACAACATGTCACCCTGAGCGAAGCGAAAGGTCTCATCCCCGCAGAATGCGGGGTTATTAGATTTTTCGCGGAGCTTGCCCTGAACAATATTATAGAGATTCTTCACTTTGTTCAGAATGACAGCTTCCGATGATTTTTTCAACACACTCTATGGTATTCTTAATCCAAGCTCAACGAACAAAACGCATTAAACGAAATTAACGAACCTAACTTTTATCTATATTTTCTCTTATTTTTTCCATTAGTTTAATATAGAAATGTATATTATGCAGTGTAAGTAGCACAGGTCCTAATAGTTCACCTGCCTGAAATAAGTGCCTGATAAAGCTACGGCTATGATTTTGACAAGCGTAACAATCACAGTTCGGGTCAAGGGGAGTAAAATCTTGCTTATAAATAGCATTTTTTATCACCAGTAGTCCTTCTGAAGTATATGCTCTACCTGTCCTGCCTTCTCTTGTGGGTATAACGCAATCAAACATATCAATGCCCATCTTTACATATTCCACAATATCTTCCGGTGTTCCAACGCCCATAACATATCTTGGCTTATCCTCCGGCAGCTCATCTATTATAGATTGCACGCATTCATAAGATATAGATTTTGGCTCTCCACAACTTATTCCACCTATGGCATAGCCGTCAAATCCAATATCCAATAATTCATAGCACGCCCGCTTCCGTAAGTCAGTATAACTACTTCCCTGTATTATGCCAAACAACATTCCACCACTATTCAATTGCTTACATCTTTTTGCCCATAAAGTAGTGTGCTTGACCGAGCGTTCTGCTTCCGCATATGTAGAGGGCCAAGCTACGCATTCATCAAAGACCATTTTAATATCAGGTGCCAAAGTATTCTGGATTTCACTGACCAGTTCAGGTGTGAACTTATGATATGAGCCATCAATATGTGAGCCAAAAGTAACGCCATCGTCTTCTACTTTTCTTATCTTAGATAATGAAAATACTTGGAAGCCACCCGAATCTACAAGTATAGGTTTATCAATTCCTATAAACTTATGTAATCCGCCTGCCTTGTTTATTGTTTCCAATCCCGGCCGCAAATAAAGGTGGTAAGCATTCATACAGAGCATCTGGACTCCGCAATCAAATATATCACGAAACATTTGTGTCTTTACGGTTCCTTGTGTCCCGACAGGCATAAAAACAGGCGTCTTTACTATGCCGTGCTGTGTGTATAATTTACCCAATCTCGCTTTGGATGAATTGGATTTGTGAATAAGCGTATAAGACATTAGCCATTAGACATTAGACTATAGACTTGAGTATGTCAAGAAATTCTCTTGACATAAGCTACAATAAATGTAAAATAGACAAAATGATTAAGAGCTTTATCATAGTCGGCATCTTGTGTGGCATTCTATATCTCCTATTTTCCAGCAAAGGACTTGAACTGATGCAAAGCCGTATTGATTCATATCCAAATGCCAAATGGGCGGCAGAGGCACAATATAAGTTAGCTTCGCTTTGTTTTTTTAGTTTAAGATACAAACAAAGTCTGTCTTTATATCAACTTCTAATAACAAAATATCCTAAATATCAAGGTGTAGATGAAGCTTTATTCCGAATAGCTGAGTGCTACGATGAACTTAATGACACAGATACAGCTTTGGCTAAATATCGTGAGTTCGTAGCATTATATCCCAATCATCCGTGGAAGTCCAAAGCTACTAATACCATTGCCAGAATAACAATACTAAAATAATTTGCGAGCAAGTGCGAGCAAAAGAAGGTGTTTTTCTTCATATTTTTCCCCCGCCAAAGGCGGGGGTAGGGGTTGGCGGGTCCCGAAAGATTCCGATGGAATCATCGGGATTCCTATCGGAAGAAGGTGTCCCCGCCTTACTAAAATGAAAGACGAGATTACTGAATTCTTAAATCATTTACAAGTTGAGGGTGCTTCACCCCATACTATACGAAACTATAATATAGACTTACAAGAGTTTGCCGACTTCCTGAAACAAAAACAGGTATCAAGTATTAGCAAAAGAGACACACGCGATTTCTTTGGCAGCTTAATGCGATGGGGCTATGACCGTGCATCTGTATCGCGAAAACTTTCTGCCCTCCGCACTTTCTTTAAGTTCCTAAAATCAAGAAATATGATAACTCAAAATCCGATGCTTAACTTATCCGCTCCCAAACTGGCTCATAAATTGCCTTCTTTTCTGACACAAAGCTCGGCGAAAGCACTATTTGAATTACAAGGTTTATCAGCACGAGATAAAGCTATACTTGAACTACTTTATGGCTCAGGCATTAGGGCAGCTGAATTGACAGGTCTTAATATTGGGAGAGTGAATTTCATAGATGAGACGATAAAAGTATTGGGTAAAGGCAGTAAGGAGCGAACTATTCCTTTAACTCGTAAAGCCAATGCAGCACTTAAAGAGTACCTAAATGAAAGAGCCATAGCATATAATCAGGAGTCGCCTCTATTTTTGAATAAAGATAAGGGTAGATTGTCAACTCGCGGGCTACAAAG